>CAMLRO010000034.1 GCA_946482425.1 uncultured Lactobacillus sp. | reverse complement strand
GGTCACAGTAACGCCTTTGCTATTGCTCGCAGGCTAGGGATGCGTGAGGATGTTGTTAAAAACGCTCAAGGGTTAATGAGTGACGAAAACGTCGATATTAACCAAATGATTACCGAGTTGACCAAACAAACTAAAGCTGCTTCAGATGCGCGTAGTCATTTAACAACTAGTCTTGATCGAGCTAAAAAACTTGAACTAAAGTTGCAGCAAGCATTGGATTGGTATAATCAGCGTGTGCAAAAGCAGCTGGAATTTGCCCAGGAAAGAGCTAATGAAGTAGTCACAAAAAGTCGTAAAAAAGCTGATAAAATCATAGCTCAGCTTGAAGAGCAAAAGGGCAATGTCAAACAAAATGAAGTGATTGCAGCTAAGGGTGAATTTAATCAACTTGCACAGCAAAATGAGAATTTGGCTCACAACCGTGTTTTGCAACGTGAAAAAAGACGTCATCATGTCAATGTGGGCGATAAAGTAAAAGTATTGTCGTACGGACAAAGTGGTACGATTACTAAAAAATTATCCGAACATGAATATGAAGTACAAATGGGCATCATTAAAGTTAAAGTCAGTGATCGCGACATTGAAAAAATTGGTTCTCCAAAAGAGTCGCGCGCCTACCAGCAAGTTCGCGCTGTTAGCGCAAGCAGAAGGAGCAATGTGAGAAGTGAGCTTGACTTGCGCGGTCAGCGTTATGATGAAGCAATGACTAATCTTGATCGCTATATTGACTCTGTACTGCTCGCAGGCCTTGATGTTGTCACGATTATTCATGGTATTGGAACTGGTGCAATTAGAAAAGGTGTTTGGCAGTATTTAAAGTCAAGCAAGCATGTAAAAAGTTATAATTACGCTCCAGCAAATGAGGGTGGCAATGGTGCTACTATTGTTCATTTACAATAAAATGCTTTACTTGTAAAAAGTAAGTCTGCTTGCTATAATGAAAATATCAATAGATAACTATTTTTTCCTTAAAGGAGGGTTTTTCATGGTTGATGAGCTTACAGATCAAAACTTTGAAGAAGAAACAAAAGACGGTGTCGTTTTAACAGACTTTTGGGCAACCTGGTGTGGTCCTTGTAAAATGCAATCACCAGTTGTTGATGAACTGGCTGAAGAGCGACAAGACGTTAAATTTACCAAAATGGATGTTGATCAAAATAAGGAAGTGCCAAGCTCTTTGGGTGTAATGGCCATTCCAACTTTATTGATTAAAAAGAATGGTGAGATTGTGGACCGAATTACTGGCTATACTCCAAAAGCAAAACTGAGTCAGATTTTGGATCAATACACAAAATAAAAAATTCCTGCTTGTGCAGGAATTTTTTTAATTACTTTTTTCTTTTAATAAGTCCCGAATTTCTTTGAGATAGTCTTCAGCAGATGGACCAGCAGGTTGTTGTTGCTCATTGTGCCTCATTACTTTATTGACAGCTTTGACTAGTAAGAAAACTATGAATGCTATAATCAGGAAATTAATTACAGTATTGATAAACTCACCGTATTTAAATGTGGCACCACCGGCTTTAAATACCAAATTGGATAGATCAATTTTTCCAATAAACAACCCTAAAAGTGGGTTAATCAAATTATTTACCAAAGAATTAACAATGTTGGTAAAAGCTCCACCAATAATTACACCTACAGCTAGATCAATAACATTACCACGTTGAATAAATTCTTTAAATTCTCTAAGCATTTTATTTCCTCCGTTCTTACTTTAATCATATTGCAAAAATAGCAAAAGACTAAATTATTTGTTTCTGGAAGTTTAATCAAACTTAGCGATTAATTTAACTTCTTTTTTTCGCTCATCAACTTTGATTTCGCACTCAGTTGTGCGACCAGTTTCCTTTTCAATTGCTTCTGCAATGATGCCGGCTTCAAGAGAAAATTCTCGACTGCCACTGTTAATCCGATCGGTCACGTTTTGCCCTTTGAGCTTAAATATTTCTTCGCTGTGATGGCTTCTTGTCTTTTCTAAGCTGCCAAATTCTGTAGTTGCAAAGAAACTAACTACATCTTCAAATGACAACAAATCATATTTGCGGGCAATTCGTTTGCCGCCCCAATAAAGAATGGCTTCATTGTCTTCACCTAAAATTGTTGGCAGTAAGAAATCACGATAAAGTTGATTTACAAAATAAACATGTTCGTGTTGCTCGTTATTGTTTTGCATAAAGAAATTCATCCCTTTTATTTTCTTTTATTTTACCGTAAAATTGACTGAAGTATAAATTATTTAGGGGAGACTTTTATAATGGATAACCGACCAATTGGCTTGCTAGATTCTGGTGTTGGCGGGTTGACAGTAGTCAAAAAAATTATTGCCAAAATGCCACACGAGGCGACCGTTTTTATTGGTGATAATGCTCATATTCCTTACGGTGATAAGTCTAAAGCAGAAATTATCGCTCTTACTAAGCAGAGTGTTAACTTTTTATTAAGTAAAAATGTCAAATTAATCATTTTTGCATGTAACACAGCCACAGCGGTGGCTATGAAAGCTATTCAAAAAGAAATTGAACCACAAATTATTGGTGTAATCCAATCAGGTGCTGTAGCAGCAGCAAATGTGACCAAAAACAAAAATGTCGTAGTCGTGGCCACCAAGATGACTGTTGGCTTACATGCATATCAAAAGGAAATACAGGTACGTGATCCTGAGATAACTGTGAACGAGATAGCTGCTCCACAAATTGTACCCCTAATTGAAGCCAATGCGGGACATCAAGCTTATGTAGCTGCACTTAAAAAGATTTTATTACCAATAAACAATTTAAGTGTTGATACTTTAGTTTTAGGATGTACTCATTATCCAATTATCCGCAGTGAATTTGCCCAGTGCTTGAAACCCGATGTACAAATAATTGACCCTGCCGATCAAGTTGCCCAGTATACATATAATATTATGAAACGTGATCAGATGTTCACGGATAGTTCAGCTGAGGGGAAACACAAATACTATACTACTGGTGATGTCAAAATGTTTGATGAACTTGGTAAAAAAGTATTACAGGATCAGAAATTTAGTGCACAGCACCTTTAGTAAAGGAGAAAAAATGGAAATATTATTTGCTACTACCAATAAAGGAAAAGTCAAGGAGCTAAAATCAGCATTTAAAACGGCTGCAATTAATGTTACCCTCAAAACCAATGCTGATTTAGACAGACCGCCTGTAGTTGATGAGTATGGAATAACTTTTGAGCAAAATGCTAAGCTTAAGGCTCACGAATTAGCAGATTACAGCCATATGCTGACAATAGCAGACGATTCCGGGTTAATCGTTGATGCACTTGATGGCGCTCCTGGAGTTCATTCTGCACGTTTTGCCGGCCCCGAACATAATGACCAAAAAAATAATGCCAAATTGCTGGCAGAACTTGGGGGTGTGCCCTTAAAAAAACGGACAGCTAGATTTAATACTACAATCGTAGTTTCTAAGCCAGGTCATTTTGACCAGGATTTAGTTGTTTCAGGACAATGCGAAGGCTTGATTTTGCCAGCTCCTCAAGGCGATGATGGATTTGGTTATGATCCGCTTTTTTATGTACCAGAAAAACAGAAAACATTTGCAGAGATGACAATTGCAGAAAAAAACAGCCTTTCTCATCGAGGGAAAGCGATATCCCAACTGCTCAAAGAATTACCTCAATGGCTGGCTCAATTTGAATAAGTAAAAAACTGATAAAAATCTCAAGTACTATTTCAACAAGAATAATAATTTCGTTGAATTTGTTTGATGTGATGTTTATCAGTTTTTGTTTTATTCTGCCAGTATAATTTTATTTTGAGGTAATATTTTTAAATATTGTGTGAGGTACTCATCTTGGACTTCTTTTTCATGGCCAGGTTTAACTTGAAAATGAATAACATAATTGACAGTTTGTGCTGTTTGTTCTGTGATTCCAACTATTTTGGGCTCCTGCACTAAAAAGTTAATATTAGTGCTTAAATTTTTATTAACTTGATTGATAAGTTCATGAACTTTTGCAAAGTCATTATTGGCTTTAAGCTGCATTGTTATATCCAAACCAATGCCGCCATGGGCCAAATTTTGGACTATTGAAATGTTGCGGTTAGGAATGTAGATAATAGAACCATCCGATCCTTTAAGTCTGGTAGTTCTTAAACCCAACTGAACAACAACTCCTGTTTGATTGTTGATGGAAACAATGTCACCCACATCAAACTGATCTTCGCTTAAGATGAAAAAGCCATTAACCAAATCACTGACAAATCCTTGCGCTCCCATACCTAAAGCTAGTGAAAAAATACCGGCACTTGCAAGCAGAGTTCCAATTGGAATGCCTAAAATGGATAAAACCGCAAATAAGTAAAAGAAGATTACTGTATATTCAAAGATACTGTTAATTAATGCTGTAACAGTTTGTGTTCTCTTATTTTGCTTTCTTTTACTGCGCTTCAAATAATGGCTGATAATTTTTTTGCCAAAATGGTCAATTAAATAAAAAACTAAGGAAGAAATTGCTAACTGCCAGACAATTGTCAAAACTTGCTCGCCTACTCTGTCCCAGTTAAATTTGAGTACATTTTTGTTGATTTGAAATATTTTATTCATGGTAATTACCTTTCGTATATGCATATTAACTATAACAAAATATGACATATGGATTGAGATTAAAGCATTTTCATGCTAGACTTTTTTTAGGTATAGAATTGGAGGTAAAAGATGAAATTTTCTTATGGTGCATTAGCAGGGTTGATTGCTGCCATTGCATTATTAATTTTAGTACTTTTCACAATTCCAGTGCTTATTCGTGCCGCAAAGGCGACTAAAGAAGCTGAAAAAGCAATCCAAAGTGCTAACGAGTCTATTCAGCAAATTTCTGAAGATGTTAATGGTTTACTGCATCAGACTGGAGATTTGCTGGACAAAACCAATGTCTTGTTAGCAGATGTTAATGTTAAAATGAAAACTATTGATCCTGTTGTTCAGGCAGCAGCTGATCTGGGCGAAAGCGTTTCAGATGTTAATACCTCTACCAGAAAAATGGCAAAACGTTTCAATAATTTTCATTGGAAGCGTAACGGATTAATGTCATCTGCTTTGGCATCGGTGTTTGCACGGCATAAGCGACGTAAAGGTGAAGATTAGTAAAAGGAGTTACTTTTATGAAAAAGTTTGTAAGTTTTGTTTTGGGAACTATTGTTGGGACTGCCGCAGGTTTTCTTGCTGGTTCTCTCTTAGTAAGTGATGATCAAATCGACGAGTTAAAGAAAAAAGTTAAGAACAATGAAACTGTTCAGGATTTAAAGAAGAAATATGATAACGGTACCGAAATAGTGAAGAATCAACTGGCTTCATTCCCTAAGAATGTAGAAGATGATTCAGAACTAAAGGATTTTGATGATATCGTTATTGATAATTCAAAAGATGATGATGTTCAACAAAAAGATCATGCTCAAGATGTAGCCAATGATCTGCATCATGCAGAAACAACAGACGATTTTAATCAACCGGAGCCTCCAAAACCAGAAGGTCCATCTGATCCGTCTGATGCACCAGTTGATCCATATTCCAGACCATAAATTAATAAAAAATGGCACTAGCAGATAAGATATTGCTGCTAGTGCCATTTTTGTGTGGTCAAGTGATTTAAATTCTTGTTTAAAGAGGCAAAACTTTGAGTTCTTTACTGGTATGAGTAAAAGGTTCATAGCCATCTTTAGTAACGACACCACAATCTTCAATTCTGACACCCGCAACATTTGGAATGTAAATTCCGGGTTCAATCGAAAAGCACATGCCCTCCTCAATTATAAGATCATTACCTTGGACAATTGAAGGATATTCGTGCACTTCCTTACCAATACCATGTCCCAAACGGTGGATAAAGTATTCACCATAGCCGGCTTTTGTAATGATATTGCGAGCGACACTGTCGAGTTCAGAAGCAGTCATACCCGGTCTAACTGCGTCGATAGCAGCTTGTTGAGCTTCACGATCAATTTCGTAAATTTCTCTTTCTTTAGCGGTCGGCTCGCCATAAGCAACAGTACGGCTGGAATCTGAAGCATAGCCATTGTGCATTGTTCCAAGGTCAAAGAGAACTAATTCATTCGGCTTAACTTTATTCATAGTAGGCCCCAAATGAGGATTGGCGGCGTTGGCACCCGCTTGCACAATAGTTTCAAAACTTTCATGCATGACACCTTTTTGCACTTTGAGCTGATACTCAATTTGTCCTGCTATATATCTTTCAGTGACGCCCTCCTTAATAGCATCGAAGCCAATTTGAAATGCGAAATCAGCTTCACGTCCAGCGGCTTGCAATTGCTTGATTTCTTCAGGAGTTTTATACAGGCGAATTTTATTAACAAAATTCGAAACGTCGCCGTCAAAATTTGCATCGGGAAATTGTGCGTGAATGAGTTGGTAGTGAGAAACAGACAGGTTGTTTTTTTCTACAGCCCATTTTTGATACTCTTTTGTTCTGCTTTTTACCTTGTCAGCGATAATCTCCCAGGGATTTTCTGAATCCAGATAACCGTAAACATCACCATTCCAGGCGGAGTCTTTGGCTTCTTCAACGTTTAAAGCTGGCACAAAGACAAACGGATCCTGATCCCTAAATGCTAAAAGGGCGAAAATTCGTTCGTGTGGCTCCATGTCATATCCGGTAAAGTAGGCAATTGTAGTTGGGTTAGAAATATAGGCTACATCCTTATCAGAACTTTGCAGCCATTCTTGTAATTTTGTTAAATTCATAGCTTCTTCCTTCCATTTTGAATTTACAGTTAAAGAAAGTATATCATGTTCTTGACTTGAAAAAATGAAAGAATAGTTGTAAACGTTTGCAATTTTTGGAAAAAAATGATAAATTTTATACTAGTAAAATTAAGATGGGGGAACCAAGAATGCGTAAACAAGATATTACAATTTATGATGTAGCTCGTGAGGCTAAAGTCTCGATGGCCACAGTCTCACGAGTAGTTAATGGCAATACAAATGTGCGTAAAGATACGCGTGATCGGGTAATGAAAGTAATTAACCGTTTGCATTATCAGCCCAATGCAGTAGCACAAGGGCTTGCTTCCAAGAGAACTACTACGGTCGGTTTAATTGTGCCAGATCTAACCAACCTTTATTTTGCAGAATTGTCAAAAGGGATTGATGATATTGCGCTTTTATATAAGTACAACATTATTATCACTAGTATTGAAAACCGTTTGATGAGAGAAGATCAGGCAATTCAAGGCTTGCTTAACAAACAGGTTGATGGCGTAATTTACATGTCAGATGCACTGCCTGAAGAAGCTGTTAAAGCCTTTAAGCGTACTGATACTCCTGTGGTTCTGGCAGGAACTAAGGATAGCCACAGTGAATTTCCTTCAGTTGCTATAGATTATCAAAAAGCTGATACAGAAGCTTTAAACTTGCTCTATAATGATGGTAGAAAGAATTTGGCTTTAGTGCTAGGCGATCCCGATACAGTAGTTAATGCACAAAACAGAGTTCCAGCATATAAGAAATTTATGGCGGATCATAATTTGGGTGAGGGCCATATTTATTCTAATGTTAAAGATCACTCTGATGGTTATAATTTATTGTCTAAGTTAGACCGCGATGGTGTTGATGGTGTAATTGTCACCCGTGACGTTACCGCTGTCGGAATTTTGAATTCAGCAATTGATGCTGGTAAAAAGGTGCCGGAAGAATTAGAAATAATTACTGCAAGTGCCACGCAAATTGCGTCAGTTGTACGTCCCGCTTTAACAGCTATTCGGCAACCACTTTATGATATTGGCGCAGTAGCAATGAGAATGCTCACTAAGCTGATGAATAATGAAGAAGTGCCGGAAACACAGATTGAACTTCCTTATGAAATATTAAAAAAACAAAGTACAACAAATGAGTAAAAATTGTTTATTATATAAAAAGTGCTGCATGTTAGTTATGCAGCACTTTTTTAGTGGTTAATTTTTGCACATGTTTTATTCGCTGCCAAGTATTGAGCGGTTTAACGGATTGTAATGGTAAGTAAGGAGTTAAGGCAATATTGGAATAGCGACTTATGCGTGGTAAATGACGATAATTTCGCCAACTAGTTTCGTCAAAAAAGCCGTAGAACAGAATATCACTTGCTTTAACCCAGCCTAAAGATGTATACAGCCATAAACTTTTGGGACTGCCATTGAAGTTCTCTATTTTTAACAAAGTATTACCAGGTAAAACTTTATTAGTTTTTGATTGATTATCAGGAAAGCGGTAAATATGCACGTTTTTTTGAGGCTTGGCTAATACTTGCTTATTTTGATAAGGTGCGATATCTTCGGGCTTTAAATCCATATTAACAAATTCTGCCGAGATAAAAGTCTGGTTGGCAATTTGATAGTAAAGCTGATTATGGGCTCTGACCCCATACATTACCTCAAATTTTTGCCCCGGATAAACAAATTTATCTTGTTTATCCCGCACATAAGGATTCATCATAGTCTTAGTCTTTTTTTTGCCAAAATAACTGCCACTGCGGTGAATATCGTACTTTTTGGTACCTTCCTTTGCCAGTTTGTATTTAAAACCAGTACTTGGAAAGTTAGTTACAACGCCATCGACATTTTTGTTAATTAGCCATTGCCATAAATTAGGGGACTCATCCATTTCAGTCCAAACAAAAACTTGTTTATTTAACTGGTGCAGCCAATGTAGCAGCCAGGCATGATTTAAAATCAAATCAGAGGAAACATTAACGGCATTTACTTGAGGCAAATTACTAAAATTCATTCTTTTAAGGCTGCCGACAATTAAAATTAAGTAGGCATCGGGCATAATCTTACGGAAATGAAATAAGCTGGCAACTGAAAAAGAATGAATCATAACCCGTTTCTCCATATGATACTTTTTGATAGTCGCTGCGATTTGGTCTTCTAATTCATAAGACGGATCTAGCGAATGATCTATTTTGGTTTCGAGAATAAATTTTGTATTTGGTCTTTTTTGATAGTAATCAAATAATTGTGGTAAACTCATGACATGTTCACCATTGTCATAGGTTAACTCGCTAAGTGCCCGCCAATTATTTTGTGATACAATTGCATGTGTATGGGTCACTCGAAACAAGTCATCATCGTGTGAAACAACTAACTCTCCATCTGCAGAAAGACGGAGGTCAAGTTCAACGTAATCAGCACCCGAATTAAAAGCAGAGTTGTCACTTTGAATAGTTTCTTCAGGATATTTGCTGGGATCGCCCCGATGGCCGACCACAGTGAAACCACAGGTTGTAATAAAAATGATGCTAAAAACTAGAGCCCTGATTAATTGGCTTTGATATTTCATGTGTACACCTCTATTGTTAACTACAATAGCATGGTTGCACATTTTTTGCTACATGTCACAGATTTAATTTATGTGGGGGATATTAATGAATGAACAATATGAAGAGTTGGATTTAATTGAGGAAATAGTGCGCAACGACGGCAGTAAGTATTTTGAAATTGCCAATATTGATCAAAATGGGATAGCTGAACTGGCTGCTGATCGCGGAAAAATAAAAAGCGTGCGTATTTTGCAGTTGAACATTCCACGTACTAAAGCCCTTATTACCTATGAAGAATATATTAATAAAAACTACAAACTTGAAACTTTGACCAATGAAGATGACTGGAAAAATCCCGATTGGGTGGAATGGAAAAAGCCAAAAGGGAAAGTCTTAGATGCCTATAACATGGTTTTGAAATCTAATCAAATTGGATAGAGAGCAGGATAATGGAAAAAATTCGCATTTTACACACTAATGATTTACATTCACATTTCGAACATTTCCCCAAAATTGGTCGTTATTTAAAAGAAGCGCAAAAAGATAAATCTGTTGACCAGGTTCTTACTTTTGATGCTGGTGACTTCATGGATCGCTCGCATCCTTTGACTGATGCGACCTACGGCCAAGCTAACATTAAGCTAATGAACTCTTTTCATTACGATGCAATCACTATCGGTAACAATGAAGGAATTTCCAATTCACATTGTGTTGTAGAAAAATTGTTTGATCATGCTAATTTTCCCGTTATTTTAGCGAACTTGCGCGAAGAAGACGGTTCCATGCCTCATTGGGCTGTTCAAGATAAAATTTTGCTTACCAAAAAGGGCACTCGAATTGGTCTAATTGGGCTGACTGCAGCGTATCCTCTTTCTTATGAACCTAATCATTGGCACGTTAAAATGTTGAAAGAAACCATGGACAGCGTTCTGCCTAAAATGAAGGGGCAATATGATGTGTTAATTTTAATAACTCATATTGGCTTAAATATGGATACCTTTTTAGCCAAAAATTATCCGGAAATTGATTTGATTGTGGGAGGCCATAGCCACGACCTGCTACCCCATGGTAAAGAAGTTAAGGGTGTTTGGATTACCCAAACAGGTAAATGGGGTAATTATGTGGGTAATACTTATATGGAAATTGACGACAATCACCATGTGTGTCAGATTACGCCACATGTTGAGCCAACTAGTTTGATGAAGTCTCACTCTGGTGATGAAGATACTATTTTAGGTTACAGGCAAAAGGGTAAAGAAATTTTAAGTCATGAACTTGTGGCTGATTTGCCTGAGAAATATGATAATGACCGTGAGGCCGCTCTGCAGGTTTCTATGGATGCCATTGCAAATTTTGCCGGAACAAACCTAGCTATGCTAAGTTCAGGTCTTTTTTTAACTCCATTTAAAAAGGGCATTTTAACTAAATATGACTTACAAAGAGCTTTGCCTCATTCAATGCATGTTGTACGCTCTACTTTAAAAGGCAGTGATTTGTGGCGCCTAGTCATGGAAATCGAAAAAAACCGGCACTTTTTAGACCAGTTTCCTTTACAAGGCATGAGTTTTAGGGGGAAAATTTTTGGTCAAATGTACTACAAAGGAATCAAGTTTGATCCCATGACCAGAGTAGTTTTTGTAAATGGCAAGGAAGTCGATCCCTACCAGGAATATCAAATTGCTGTTTTGGATCATTATGTTCTAGTGCCTTTTTTCCCTACTTTGGCAATAGTTGGTGATAATGATTTCTTATTTCCCAAATTTTTGCGTGAAGTAATAGGGGATTATTTAGCAAAAAAATATCCGTTAACGGGAAGTGAAAATAATGGTAGAACAAACGAGCAACAGAAAAGCTAAAGATAATAAATTTGAACGAGAACAACCATTGCGGCATCCTCTGGCTGTCGTTAGTTTGGATGATGATCAACTAAAAATAAATAAACAACTTTATCAGGTTGTGGTTAATAAGAATGATGCTCTTGACCTTGAGCTTTTGCGGCAAAAATATGATCCTTATTTAGATCAATATGATTTTATTGTGGGCGATGTGTCAAGTGAGCATTTGCGCTTAAAAGGCTTCTACCAGGATAATGCCCCAACAGCAATTGATCGCAAAAAGCAGACTATTGCTGACTATTTACTGGAATACTGTAATCCGGGAGGGCCATATTTTGTGCTACAGCTTTTGAGCCCGGTGCATCATTATCATTACAATAAAAGAAAAAGGCGGAAAAATTCGTTTAAGAATAAGGCGCAGGGTTTGCATAGAAGAAAACTGAATAAATCTTTTAAAAGCTATCATGTGCGTCCAAGCAGAATAAAAAGGCCTGAAACAGTAGCTGTAAAAAAGCAACGAGCGAACCATCATTCTTTTGTAATTAAAAAAAGAAAGGGCAGTAAGTAAGTGAAAGATTACCGTTTATTTTTAATCGATCTCGATGGCACAATTTATCGCGGTAAGGAAACTATTGCTTCTGGAGTACGTTTTGTTGAGCGCCTTGAACAAATGCATAAGGACTATATTTTTCTGACTAATAATACGACTCGCACTCCGGAAATGGTAGTGAATAAGCTTAAAATTCATGGCGTCCAAACTGATATTGCACATATTTATACGCCGTGTATGGCAACAGTAAGTTATATTTTAAATAATGAAAATAATGAAAAAAAGCGCACTAACAAAATTGGTGTTTATATCATTGGCCAAATTGGTTTATGGCGTGAATTTATGCAAAACCCGGCTTTTGAGCTTAATGATTCTAATCCAGAATATGTTGTGGTCGGGATGGATACGGATTTGACTTACCACAAAATTCAAGTAGCTGTGAGTGCAATCAGGAAGGGAGCAACCTTTATTGGTACTAATGCGGATTTAAATTTGCCTAGTGAAAAAGGTTTAATGCCAGGCAATGGATCTCAGTGTGCAATGATTGCAGCTTCTAGTGGGCAAAAACCGTTTTTTATTGGTAAGCCTTCTTCTGTGATTATTGATATGTTGTTAGATAAATTTCATTTTGCTAAAAAAGATACGCTTTTAGTAGGTGACAATTACGATACCGATATTAAGGCAGGCTTTAACAGTCATGTTGACCAACTGCTGGTAACTACTGGTATTACACAAGTTGCGGACATTGAAGGAAAAAAGCAGCCGACAATTTTGGTTGACAGCTTAGATCAGGTTAAATTATGACTAAAAGAAATAATATTCTAACTATTATTTACCATTTTATTTTTGCTGTTTCTACTAGTGTTGTAACGGCACTCGTTGTTAGTTGGCCCTTATTATTTGTCTTTGTTTTGGTGCAAAAAACGAATAAAACGGTGAATTTATCAATTGGACAAGTAATGAGCAATTATAATCAATTAATGTGGTATTTAATTTGGCCTTTTAAGCGAAAATTAAGAATGAGTAATTTGCCTACTTCCTCAATGGCTGCAAGTCATTTCGCCGATGTCAAAAAATTGTTCGTATTGGCAATTATTGCCTTTTTGTGTTGTTTAATAATACTTTTTTGGAGTAAAAAAAGAAATAAAAAATTTTTACGTTTGAATAAAGTATGGGCTTTATTGTTCTTATTATTACCAGTTGCAATATTGCCATTTGCACTGACTAATTTTGATAATTTTTTCATCACTTTTCATCATTTGTTTTTTGCGGGTAGCAATACCTGGTTATTTGATCCAGTGACAGATCCAATTATTAATGTCCTCACTGAAGGTTTTTTTGCATCTTGTTTTGCAATTGCGGGTATTGTTTATGAACTGTATTTTGCTGATAAATTATTGCAAAAATAAAAAGGAGTTCTTAATGGAACTCCTTTTTGTTTTTAATTCGTTTTTTTAATGCAACTATTAAAATCGGCAAAACAGAAATTAGGATAATTGCGATCAGTAACATTGAGAAATGCTCTTTCACAAATGGTATGTTACCAAAGAATGCGCCCAATATCGTAAATAGACCACTCCAGATTATTCCTCCAATTACGTTATAAAGAGCAAATTTTCCATAATGCATATTGCTGCCACCAGAGATAAAGGGAACAAATGTCCTAATAAAGGGAATGAATCTGCCGATAACAATGGTAATTGGTCCGTGTCTGTTAAAAAAGTTTTCAGCAGCCAGACGATTTTTTTGGTTAATCAGCCTGTTAAACCAAGTATGTTTTGTACTTTGTCTTACAGACCAGGCTCCTATTTCATAATTGCAGGCATCACCTAAGATAGCTGCAAGTAATACCGCAAAATAAATCCACCAAATGTTCAAATTATATTCTGGGTTAACTGCTAAAGAACTCGCAGCAAAAATTAGTGAATCACCGGGTAAAAAGGGAAAAATAACTAATCCAGTTTCAATAAAAATAATGGCAAAGATAATCAAGTATGTCCAATTGCCAAACTGATTAACTATTTCAATCAGATGATGGTCGATATGCAAAATAAAGTTGATTATTGTCATAAACATCTCCTAAATACTGGTTGAATGAATTGTTAAGGTTTTTTCCGGAAAAAGTGAGCGCATGATTGTAGTGATTGCAATTTGTGCTTCTCCAAATCCAAGCCCAATAAGAGGTACACGTCCGGGATAAGTTGATACATCGCCAATTGCATAGATGCCGGGTATGTTTGTTTCCATAGAGCGTGATACTTCAATTTGGTTATTGCTTAATTGGACACCCCACTTTTTTACAAATTGGTTATTAGCACGGAAACCATATCCGACGACTATTTGATCAAATCGTTCGTAAATAATATTGCTGGTTCCTATCTCTTTTAAACCAATGTTAAGTAGATTATCTCTAATTTGAATTGATTTAGGAAGATAGGGTGTTTGTACTTCAACATTTTTTAAACTTTTAAGTTTTTGAATACTGGATTCCAAACCCCGAAATTCATTTCTTCTATGAATTAAATTAATTTTCGTTCCTGGCTGATCTGCTAGTTCAGCTGCCCAGTCGAGGGCAGAATCTCCTCCACCGAAGACTCCTATTTTTTGATTTTTAAATTTTTGAGGATCTCTAACATAGTAGTGAACTCTTTTTTCAATTTCATTATCCATTTTTAACGGAAATTTTTTAGGAGTAAACGATCCGGTTCCAGTTGCAATAATTATGCTTTTTATAGAAAAACTGTTATCAATAATAAATTTTCTATCTATTTTTTTAAGATCTACGACAGGATGGTTTAAGATAAAAGTTGCATTTTGCTTGTTTTCAGTTTGTAACTTTTCGATTAATTCGCAAGCAAGAACAGAATTAAAAGCTGGGATGTCCAAAATCTTTTTAAATGGATAAAGTAGTTTTGGCTGTCCCCCAACTTCTGCGAGTGAGTCAAAAACTACAGTTTTTAAACCGTGAAGATGGGCAAAATTAGCACAGAATAATCCCACTGGACCTGCCCCAATAATTGCTAAATCAAAATTTTTTATTTTAAAAACTCCCCTCTAAACCTTGATATAACAACTTTATCATAAAAAAAGAAGTAAGTCTCTTCAATAAATTGTAAAAAATACTTGCAAAAGGGAAAAATAATTGCTAGTATTAATAACTGTCGTCGG
>CAMLRO010000033.1 GCA_946482425.1 uncultured Lactobacillus sp. | reverse complement strand
CTGGCCACCCACCATAATAAAAATAGCACTGCAAGTAGTCGGTGCTTTTTTTATTACCTTTTTGACAAATAAAAAAGAGACGACTATGATGTGAACCCTAAAATTAGGACAAATTTGGGGGTCATATCACTAATTAGTCGTCTTTTTTGTTTGTCCCAATTTGAATATCTGACAAAATTTGCTTTGTCAATTCGCTTACCGTGCCATTTGTTAATTTACGCTCATTGATTCCCAATGTATCATCTTCAAGCCACCATTTTTGTAAAACTTCTGTGGAAAACGGATTTTGCTTCTGACTATTATTAACCAAGGTTTGCGCAAAAGGAACATTCAAGTAATAAACATAGGCACCAGACCCAAATTTATGTATTAATTTAGTTAAAGTTGGTTCATAAATACTTTTAGGTAATATTCCCTCCAAAATGGTGATCGGGTAATATTCTCCTCCTAAAATAGTCATTAGTTCTATTAGACTAGCTGTTGGTCCCGAAATATTTTCCTTAGCATGTAAAATATCCAGTCGTAATATATCTTCGTGTAAAAGCAGACACTGCTGATAGCCAAAATATTCTTGCAAGCTGGTAGCTAAAGTACTCTTGCCACTACCTGAATTGCCTCTAATTAAGATAAAGATTGGTTGCATTAATTTTCTCCTAGTAATAAAAGTGGTTGCGGACATTTTTAATTATTCTTAGGTTGCGCTCTTTTTATACTATTAATTTTCATAACAAACTTCCATATTAAAATGAAATGCTTAAGACATTATTAAGGCTATTAGTTGCTTATCCCTTAATTGCTCTTTATTATAATTAGTTGACGGCAAAAATTCGTAAAATAGGCAAAAAAATGAAGAAAAAACGACTATTAATTATTAGTATTTTCTGTATAGCGCTGATAGTAATTGTTGGAATTGGGCTGCGCAAGCAAGCTACTTCTCAACCAGCTAAACGGCAAATTAAATACGACTTGCAAAAAGCAAGGCGTGCTGAAGCTACACCCACGATTTACTTACATGGCTATGGTGCAGGAGCACATTCGACTGCAAGCATGATTGCCTATGCAGAAAAACATAATGGTGCTCATAAAGTTTTAACAGCCAGAATTTCTGCTGCCGGCAAAGTTAACCTGCAAGGGTATTGGCGTCCGCAAACTAAGCGACCACTTATTCAGGTAATTTTAACGGACAACAAAAATAGTGATTACCTTGTAACTAGAGAATGGTTTCATAATCTCATCTTGTCTTTGCAGCACAAATATCATATTAAGCACTATAATACGGTTGCTCATTCAATGGGCAATTTAATGACTCTTTCTTATCAACTGAAATATGGTCAAAAACAAGGTTTGCCCCAATTAAAAAAGCAGGTTAATCTGGGCGCGCCGTTTAATGGTATTATTGGCATAGACGATCAACCTAATCATAATTACCTTTTACATAACGGCAGGCCAAAATACATGACCCAGTCTTACCGCGCTCTTTTAAAAGAGCGCCATAATTTTCCCAGCAAAGCTGCTGTGTTGAATATCTACGGCAATAAAGAAGACGGCACTAATTCTGATGATGATGTCAGCTGTGTCTCTGCTCAGTCCTTACGCTATTTATTAAGGGGAAAAATTAATTACCGCGAAATTGAAATTAAGGGTGCAAAGGGCCAACATAGTCAACTGCATGAAAATCCAAAAGTGGACCGCTATATTGGCCAGTTTTTATGGTCAAATTAGTCTTTAAACTATAATCATTTTTAATATTTTTTTCATAAATTATAGCGTATAATAAAAGAAAAGCGATAATTATTTTAGTAATAGGACAATAAAAATGACACCAGTAATTGAAAATTTTATTGCAAAATTAGCTTCAAACTTGTCAACACTATCTGACTCTGAGCAGCGTTATGCTCTTGACTTTTACCGGACTTTTCTGCTGGACGGTGATTTTCAAACAAAAGAAGAAATCATTAAAGAGCTGGGAACGCCCAACAGCTTGGCTAACGAAATTAAACAAGATTACGTTAAGTTCTTAACTGCTGTTATGTCTTCTGCTAACAATCCCCACGCCAGTGACAATTATTTTAACGGGTTACGGGTTAAAAAATATCCCCGCAGAGAACGTGTACTTTCATTTGCAGGTTTTGATCAAGTCCAGCTGGCAGTGCATAGCACAGACATCATTATCCATTTAGGGGATAAATTTCAGGTATTGGTAGCAGATTATAGCAGCAGACCAATAGAAGTTAGTTTAATGAAGCAAACACTTTTGATTAAGGAAGGTATTGCTAAAGAAAAAAATCATGTGGTAATGTTTAACAGGCTCACAAGTGCCAGTCGGATAGAAATCACAGTTCCGCAAAAAGACTCATTAGCTAAAATTAGTGGTCACAGCCGTAATGGTGACATAATGGTGCAAAACCTGCAGCTTGATAACATTACATTTAATCTGCGTACAGGGGACCTGTATTTAAATAACGTTCATGTTACTGGTGAAGTGATTTTTTCTGGAAAAAACTCCGACAACTTTATTACACAGTCAGAAATTGCCCAACTATCAAGCAGAATCCATGATGGCGACAGCAGTTTTAAACGCAGCATTATCAAACAGGCAATTGTGCAAACACGTGATGGAGATTTAGAGATCAAACAGTGTCATATAAACTCCAACCTTGAAGCAGCCGATGGTGATATTAATATAACCCAGACTCAACTCGAGCACCAAAATAATATTAGAATGGCAGACGGCGATTTGAATTTACACCAAATCACTCATGATACAGGTGTACAATTAGACGTTAAAGATGGGGATATTATCTATCATAATTCCAGTATTGGCAACAAGTTTACCAGCCAAACCAAGCAAGGTGATTTACTAAAAGCATCTGTCAGAGATGGAGATATATTCATCAAATAAAGCAGTTCAAATTTTTAAAACAATACAGCAAGAAGAAGCTCTTATGAGCTTCTTCTTTTTTCGGGACAGTTAATAAAAATTTCTTTTTAGTACTTGCTAATGTGTAAAACCTAAATTAAAATATTATATATCATATAATATTAAGGGAGGCAAAGCATGGCAATTCAAATACCAACTCGTTTGCTAGATGGTGCAGTTTTAGCTTTTCTAAAACAAGATGATCTGTATGGCTACGCTTTGACGCAAAATGTGCAAAAGATTTTTTCTATCTCCGAGTCAACTATCTATCCTGTTTTGCGAAGACTGAAAAAGGATGACTGCTTAACAACTTACGATGAACCTTATCAAGGACGTAATCGACGTTATTACCACATTACTGCTGAAGGAATAACGATGCTAAACTCAATTCAAGATGAATGGCTAGATTTTAGTGCAAAAGTTAATCAAGTATTAGGAGGACAAAATGACCAAAGTAATTGCTGATTATATTGCCGAACTTGAACAAAACTTAGTCGATTTACCTGCAAAAGACCGTGAAGATGTCGTTGAATTTTACCGTGAATTTTTATTAGATGGCGACTTCGTCAGACGTTCTACAATTGAGGCGGAATTAGGAACTCCTAAACAGCTGGCAATCAATATTTTAGCTGATTATTCAACTAAAGATGATTCAGCACCTGCCAAAACAGAAACTCCTAAGTCAAACTTAAAGGCCAGCTGGTATATATTATTGGGTATTTGTGCTGCACCAATCGGCATCCCGCTTATTTTGGTAATTTTATTCGTAATTTTCTTTTTACTGGCAATTTTCTTTGGCTTACTTTTTGCTTTAATAAGATTTTTGTTTAACTTTTTTGTTGGTGGTGGTTTAAACTTCCTGAAGTCACTATCTCTCCTATTCACCAGTGATTGGCCAACAGGCTACGTTTACTTAGGTAAATCGTTAATTTGTATCGGCGTCATCCTACTGTTAATGCCGTTTATTATCAAACTGGGCAAAATTTTGATTGCCAAGTGTACCCAAATTATTAGAAACTTAGGTAAAAACCTGCTTAAGAAAAATTACTTTCAGACGAGTTCTGACAAAAATACAGATAAGGAAAAATAAAAATGAAAAAGTTTTATAAAATTGGTGGTGTGATACTGCTTATCGGGCTGATTCTACTACTCGTATTTAGATTAAATGATAACCCGTCACATGATTATAATGGTAAACGCACTCATTATAATGAAAGCAAGACTTTTTACGTGAATAAGTTCGACAGTATTAAGTTAGCCTGTTACAGACCCGATATCCGAATTTCACTTAAGGATATTAACAAGTTCAAAGTGGTAGTTAGAGGTGGGCACGGAGCAGACATCAAAAAAATAAAAACCAATGTCGCTAACAATCAGCTCACTATTTCGGATCAGCCAGAACATCATTATAACGATGGTTATTATGCAGTCGACATTTATATTCCTGCTAAAAACGCAGTGAAAAAGATAACTGGTTTTTGTGAAGAAGGCGATTTTTATATCAACAGTTTAAATGTTCCCCGCATCAATTTGACAATAGAAGATGGCGACGTTTTGCTTAATAAGCTTACTGCAAAAAAACTTGACCTAAATTCAAATGACGGTGACCTCAAAGTAAATCAATCGACTTTTTCACGTAGTTCACTAAAACTAAATGATGGCGATGTTAAAATTAGCGACTCTCAAATACTAAATAACAGCTCAGTTATATTGAATGACGGCGACTTTTCAATGTCAAACGCCCCGAAGATCAACTATGTATTGACAAATCACTCGGATGATAAAATCATTTTTAAAGGTTCTTACCATTCCAACCATTTTGCAAAAAAAGTTAAAAATAAACCCGTACTAAAAGTTACCAGTATGGATGGCGATATTCTAATTAATTAGTGGGCAAGTAAATTACGTAGATGCTTTCTTGGTAAGTAGCAACTATTTAAAAAATGTAGCCCAAAACAAGGAGGACAGCAATGAAAAAGTTTTACCAAATTAGCGGCTTGATCGTCATTATTGGCATCATTTTATTTATTTTTGGTCATGCCAAAGGCGGAAATGATGATATCAATAACATTCATTCGGGCAGGACAACTAATATTGGCAATCTCTTTAATCACAATGAAAGTAGTAGAAAGTCCCATCACGTAGCAGCCAAAAAGCGCACTTTTAATTTAGACAAGTTTTCTAAGATTAATATTGATGCTGAAGAACCCAACATCCAAATTACTAAGGGAAACGACTTTCAGGTTACTATCAGCGGTCCTAATATCAAAAAGATTAGTGCTAAAGTTGAAGACGACCAGCTGACCATTTCTGACAATAATGCTTATGAGGACGGGACTTATCAGGTAAATGTTACCGTTCCGGCAATTAACTCTATCAAAGAAATAACAGGATCATGTTCTGAGGGGAATATTCATTTAGCTGACTTATCTATCGCTGACCTCGACTTGCAGCTTGAAGATGGTAATGTCAGTGCTGAAAACGTGAAAGCTCGCAAAGCCAATTTTGACCTGGTCGACGGTGATTTAAAAGTTAATAATTCAATTTTAATGAATAGTACTTTAAACTTTAATGAAGGTGATTTAACTATTACGAATAGTCAATTTAAAATTAAGGCAACTTTGGGTGATGGTGACGTAAGAGTCAATGATTCCAAATTATTGGCTGACAGCTCCTTTAATTTAAGTGAAGGAGATTTCCAAATGAGCAGACCGCCTAAGATCAGTTACCAGTTGACAACTTCTTCAGAGGATGAACTTATATTGCATGGTAATAACTATCACAGACATTTTGCTAAAAAATTAAGGGATGCGCCTCTACTCAAAGTTTCTTGTGGCGACGGTGATATTCTCATAAATTAAACTATGCAGCACGCAAATGATTAACCACATAAAATAAAAAGGCCTGGATTGATTTTAAAAATTAATTCAGGTCTTTTTATATATCTCTATCAAAAGTAATAACTACCATGTTTAATTTTTTATTGCTTCACTTAAGCTAGCATGATATGATAAATTAAAATAAAAATTAAATTAGTGTTAAAAATATAAGAGATAGCTTAATTATGAAAATATATATTAACGGAGACTTTGACGCTGAAGAAGAAAAAGTAGAATCACAAGAAATTGATTTAGAAAATTTTATTAACATAGATGCCCAAATTTACGCCGCTAGTGTTACTGTTCAAGTGGGCTCTGCTTTTCATATATCAACTCATGATATTAATCCTGAGCGCATGAAAATCAGTGTCGCAGAACAAACTCTTTTTATTCGTGAGCAAAAGCCTCAATATTATCAGAATCATCGGGAAAAAATTTATATTCGCAAAACTAAATCTGAATTGATAATTACGGTTCCCCAGACTGCCATACTCAATGAAGTACAAATAAAAGACTTTGCTGGTAGCATTATTTTGAATGACTTGAACATGCAACAACTTGAGATCAGAGAAAATGCCGGTTCGTTAAAGTTAGAGGGGGTCACGATTCAAAACGATGCTAAAATACGTTTAGATGCTGGCAGTTTAGATATCAATCACTGTAAGATGAATTCTAACGCCAGACTAGCTGCTGGATCTGTCAAGATCAAAGGTTTACAAGGAAAAAACCACTTTAAACTGGCTGCTGGATCACTAAAAACATTAGGCGATAGAGATGATCAGACTGATTATGATTTATCTACTACTTTAGGCTCAATTTATTTCCATGATAGTAAAATAGGTAAACATTTTTACAAACACGACGATAACGCTAACCAATTAACTGCTTTCAGCTCGGTAGGCTCAATCAAAATCAAATAAAAAAGTCTTGCTTTTGACTAATATGGGTCAAAGCAAGACTTTTTAAATCCCTCAATTATCGTCGCACATCAATTACGAATGAATTAATATCACCACGGTATTCGGCGATCGAATATTCAATTGGCTGCTCGTCAGCCGTTAACCCCTGAGTGTGAAAATAAAAAATAGGTTCGTTAACCGCTATATTTAATAAGTTAGCGGTAGTTTCACTTGCTGCCAGCACCTCTAGTTTTCTAATTACACGTGTCACTTTCAAGTGATATTTTTCAAGCGTGCTATATAAAGAGACTTGAGCAAAATCATAATTAATTAATTCAGGTACACGTCTCTTAGGCACATAAGTTGTTACTAAAACTGTCGGTTGGTTATTGGCATACCGTAATCGTACCAACTTAAAAACAGGCTCGTTTAGTGGCAATTGTAAATTCTTACTTACCTCGGAGTTGGCTTTTTCTTCATTAAAATAAAGCAGGTTAGTTTTGGGATAGATGCCCTTGGCACTCATTTCCTCACTATAGCTTTCAATTAAATGCGTAAATTCTTGTTCTATTTTTACCTTTTTAACTAATGTGCCCCGTTTACGCTTTCGCTCCAGATAGCCTTGATGCACCAGTTGGGAAATTGCTTGGCGCACCGTTGGCCTACTTACCTGATACTTCTGCGCCAAGTCTATTTCTGGTGGAATAATTGAATTTTGCGGGTAAAATCCGGTTTGAATTTTAGCTAACAAATCATTGGCAATTATTTGGTATTTAGGAAGTTCTTTCTCTGTCAATTTACCCCCACCATTTTCAGATTACTAATAATGTCATTACAATTATTTACTATATCATGCAAAAAGCCAGTGTAAAGTAAGAAAGACCTTCCAGCTTCACAGCGGCTTACTAATTAATTATATTTCAATGGCACTAATACCGTCTTCTGCAAAACGCTTTTTTAACGCCTCAATGATTTTGACACCAGAACTAGTACCAATACGCTCAGCCCCAGCAGCAATCATAGCCAAAAAGTCATCAGTATTGCGTATTCCGCCTGCAGCCTTAACCTTGACATCTGGGCCTACGGTTTCTTTCATCAACCTGACATTTTCTACTGTGGCACCAGCAGTACCAAAGCCGGTAGAAGTCTTAATAAAATCGGGCTTGACCTTTTTAGCTACTAAAGCGAGTTGTTTAATTTCTGCTTTAGTTAAATAGCAAGTTTCAAAAATAACTTTGCATGGTACCTGGTGCTGATGGCAGAGCTTTACCATTTTTTGCATTTCGTCTTCAATATAAGCCCAGTTATGAGCTCTGACTTGCGTTAAATTAACGACATAATCGATTTCATTAGCACCATTTTTTAAAGCGTCTTCAGTTTCCGCCAATTTGCAGGCTACTGTTGTTTGGCCTAAAGGAAAGCTGATAGCAGCACCAGTATCAATATCAGTTCCTTTTAATTGTTCTGCACAAAAATGTGATTGTACCTGATTAATAGCTACCATTTTAAAATGGTATTTTTTAGCTTCTGCACAAAGTTTTTTCATATCATCTTCTGTCGCATCAGCATGTAAATTTGTATGATCAATCAAACGGGCAAAGTCATCAATTGTATATTTCATTTTGTTCTCCTTTTGTAATTACATAATATCATTTTAGTAGTGATAAAATATAATGTCAACTGCTAAATGCGCATTTATTGTTGCCGCATTAAATATTATGTATTTACAAATTTAATAAACTATTATTAATCACTAAGCACGCAGAAAATTATTGTCAGACTGAAATTATTTTTATAAAAATAGTAATTTATACCATTTTTTAACTGCTAAGAGAGTAGAATTTAAGGGTAGACTCTTTTTATATACAAATTAGTAAATGGAGCCGAATAACAAATTAATCATTTACTATATGAAAATATTTTTATACTTAATTTAGCTCTTTTTTAGAAGCCTTTGGCCCCCTTTTTAATCTGGTATAATTCATGATAGAATTACTTAATGACTGTATTGAAAGAAGGGTTTCATGGGTAAACATAAATACTACTACCAGCATTTAACTGATGATGTAGTGGTCACTAAGAGCCAAGAATATCATTTGCCTGAGAACTACGCTATCTTTCCTCACTCACTTGGTGGCAGAATTTGGTCCAAAATTGTGCGTTTTCTTGCTCATTTAATCAGTATTATCTATATTCGTTTAATTCTGCGGGTACGCATTGTCGGCAAAAGCAAATTATCGCTGCTAAGGGATCAAGGCTATTTTATATATGGCAACCATACACAAGCCTTCGGTGATGTCGTTTTGCCACTCAGCATTATTTCTGCCTCAGATTATTATGCCATCGGCTCACAAGCAAACTGGAGTCTCCCAATTTTAGGCAAGTTGGTTTTACCCTATTTTGGGCTGCCAGTGGGTCAGAACCTAAACCAATCTGGTAAACTGATTAAAGCTGTCACTGCCGTCATTAAAGCTAAAAAAGTAGTTGTTATTTACCCTGAAGCTCATGTTTGGCCTTATTACACTAAAATTAGGCCCTTTCCTGCTACCAGCATGCACTTTCCTGTTATGTTAGCTGCTCCCAGCTTTGCCATGACAACTACTTATTCCAAGCCTAAAAGAGGTACAAAGCCAAAAATGACAGTTTACATAGACGGTCCTTTTTATCCAGATACAAGCCTTAATAAAAAGCAGGCGCAAAAAAAGCTGCACAGCCAAATCTACCAAGCAATGCAAAAACGCGCTCTTTTGAGCGATTACGAATATTGCACTTATCAAAAAATAAATTAAGGAGTTCTAAATGAATATTCTTTTTTGCGGTGATCATAACGCCGAAGATGGCATTCTTATCGCCACTCTTTCTTTATTAAAAAACAGCGGCGCAGAAGAACTCCACATTTACATTTTAACGATGTACACGCAAAGCTTTCATAAAAAGTTTAAGCCTTTTAGCAAACA
Source organism: uncultured Lactobacillus sp. (assembly GCA_946482425.1). The sequence continues at coordinate 5,316 of CAMLRO010000033.1, read as the reverse complement.
CGCAGCTGACTATTTAAAATCTCTTTTGGTAAAGCAAAATCCTCATAGCACTTTAAAATTAATGGACTGCACCGGCTTATTTGTCAGAGAACCATTAATAGCCAACATGAGTACACACTTTACCCCTTATGCGATGCTGAGATTATTTGCGGATGAAATTCCCCAACTACCAAACAAAATACTTTATCTTGACGCTGATGTGATTATTAGGCGCAGCTTAGTCAGTTTTTATGAGCAGGATTTAGCCGGTTTTGAGTTTGCAGGTGTCCTTGATTATTGGGGACGGTTCTTTTTCCACAATTTTCACGAGCACAAAGTTTTTGACTATGTCAATTCCGGTGTATTGCTGCTTAATTTGCCTGAAATCAGGAAAACTAAGCTATTTACTAGAATCCGGCGCTTGTTACAGACCAGAACCGTTTTAATGCCAGATCAAACTGCACTTAATCGGTATGCCAGAAAGAAGAAAATTGCACCCCGACGTTATAATGAACAGTATAAATTGCAGTCAGACACTGTAATTCAGCACTTTACTACGAGTTTTCGCTTCCTGCCCATTTTTCACACATTAACAGTGAAGCCCTGGGATGTGACAAGGGTCCATAAAGTGTTAAAATTGCATGAATATGACGACATTCTGACTTACTATCTCAATGTGAAAAGCAATTTATAAAAATAATGTTTGGAGAAAAATAATATATGACAATTCCAGTTTTTTATGCTATCAGTGATGACTTTACTCAATATGCAGCTGTATCACTTAATTCTTTAGTGCAAAATGCTGCTAAAACTAAAGATTACACCGTCTACTTTTTAAGTCAGGATTTATCTGAGCAGCATAAACAAGACTTGCAGGCATTAGGTGCTGCTAACGTTCACGTTAAGTTTTTTAAAATTAATGATGAAATAGTAGCGCCCATTCAAAATCGGACTGAAAACTTCCTGCGGGCTGATTTCTTTACTATGTCAATTTTTTACCGCTTATTCATTCCTGATCTTTTCCCGCAATATGATAAAGCTATTTATATTGACAGCGACACTGTCGTTAATGATGATATTGGTAAATTATATGATACTGAACTTGGCAATCATTTGTTTGCTGCCTGTACAGATTCTTCAATTCAATACGTAGCAAAAATGGTTGCTTATATTAAAGAAGTGCTGGTTTTAGATCCCAAGAAGTACATTAATTCTGGAATGTTGGTTTTAAACTGCAAAGCTTTTCGCGACGAGCACTTTATTGATCACTTTATGCACCTGCTGACTAAATATCATTTTGACTGCATCGCTCCTGATCAAGACTACTTAAATGAAATTGGGGACAAAAGAATACTGCATCTTGACCCTAAATGGGACGCGATGCCAAATGACAATACCGAACCCCTGGCAAATCCCAGCTTAATTCACTACAACCTTTTCTTTAAGCCTTGGCACTTCAAGAACATTCAATACGAAAAGTATTTCTGGAACAGTGCAAAAGAAACCAAGTTTTATGAGGAACTCTTAAGCGAGCTCAATAATTACACTGATCAGCAACGTGATGAAGATCGGCATAAATTAGATCACATGCTGGCTAAAGAAGATAAAACTATTAATGACCCTCATAACTGGGCAAATGTGAAAAAGCAAGGACCTGTCAGTTTATGATTATTGGTGACAATCGTGAACAAGTTATCCAGAACATTGAAAACGCTGTAAAAAGCGGTAACTGGAATGCAAAAGTCGAAGTCGGTGATCCAGTTTTATCTCTGAATGAAAGTAAAGATTTAGTCAATAATTTTTGGCAAGAGCAAAAAACAATTAAAGGCAAGATAAATGACCGGATTGGCCACTTATTCTTTAATAGCTTGACCCATTTCTTAACTTCATCTACTACGTTCACCGGTCTGGAAAATCTGGCTAATTTACCACAAGGTGGAGCAATTATAACTGCTAATCATTTTAACCAAATTGATTCCTTGCCTATCAAGCACCTGGCAAATAAAACACATCATTCTTTAACAATTGCAATTGAAGATACCAACTTGAAATTACCCGGAATTTTATGCTACTTAATGAACTACGTTGGCACTATTCCCCTAATTCAAGTTCCAAGCTATGTGGGTACGGAATTTCCTCGTCATCTGCATGATGCGTTAGAGCAAAACAGCTGGGTTTTGATTTTTCCAGAACAGGAAATGTGGTGGAACTACCGTAAGCCCCGGGAATTAAAGCGTGGTGCCTATTATTTTGCTGCTAAGCAAAACGTACCAGTAATCTCAACTTTTATTGAAATACAATCAACTGCCAAAATAGAAAAAAACCACCCCAACTTTTACCAAACTAAATATGTAGTCCATGTTTTACCGCCGATTTTCCCCGACGTTAAACTAACTGCTAATGAAAATTCCAAGCTCATGATGAAACGCGACTATCAGCAAAAAGTTGCAGCTTATGAAAAGGCTTACCAACGTAAGTTAGATTTAGCTTTTACCCCATGGGATATTGCTGGCTGGCGTTTTAATTATCAAAAAGAACAAAATAAAAATTAGACTTGCCCATTTTTTGAGCTTATAATGTAGGTGACAATTAGTAAGTGTATTTGGAAGAGGGATAATTTCAATGGAAAAATTTACAAAAGAATCTTTAGCAAAATACGATGGCAAAAATGGTAATCCAGCCTATGTAGCAATCAAAGGCGTTGTATATGATGTTACTGGTAATCCACACTGGACTGATGGTGAGCACCATGGTAACTTGGCAGGACGCGACTTGACTGTAGCAATAGGACAATCACCTCACGGTGAAAGTGTCTTGGGTAACCTGAAAAAAGTCGGTACTTACGAAGATTAATTAACATAAATAGTTAAAAAAGCAGGCATATATTTGTATGCCTGCTTTTTTGATGAATAAACTACTTTTCTAAGTCTTTTTCTAACAAATTCTTGTCGTTGTACACTCATATACCAATAAAATAGTTTCTTTTAAATATCAGTTGGGCACATCATCTACAGAAAATATGTTATTAACCTCATTTATGTGAGGAATCTTATCCTTTGTCTAACGACTAATTAGTCTAATACCAGACAGTAGTGAAAAACTTTAAAAAATGGCGTTTATTAATTCTGTTCATTATTATGCTGTAAATTTTTAGTTAAATAATGTACAATATTTGTCTAAAGGAGTGACGCTCATGTTACAAATCCAACCTGTTTCAGCATTAAGAAATTACAATAAAGTCCTTAATAAAGTTAAAAAAGATAATCCAGTTTTTCTCACCAAAAATGGCTATGGCAAATTTGCACTCATAGATATCGAAGAATATGATGAATTTATTACTGCTCTTGAGCTGGTAAACAAAATTAAGAAAGCTGAAAAGTCAAAGCACTATAATTTTGATGAAATCAAAGGAAATTTATTCAGCTGATGTTTTGATTAGAATTACTTTCATTAATTAAGGCGCATCGAATTATGATGCGCCTTTTTATTATTTTGCAAACAATTTGGCTGCCGCCTTGATATTTTCTTGGGCTGGCACAGGAATTCTACCCAGACCATCAAGTCCAACGTTTAGAAGGTAATTGATTCCCAGACTATTTAAATGCTTGCGATAATGAGCAATTGTCATAGGCGCTTTCCAGTTTTGATCGCGGTAAGAAAAGCCCCAAGAGTCATTAATTGTACCCGCTGTTTCATATAAACCATACTTAGAGGGCTTAAATCCAGTAAGTGAATTATAATCAGTATTGCCCTTACTTTCTTCTTTTGTACTGGGAACTTCATTATCACCCAGTGAAACATAATCATATTTACCATTACCCAGTCGTGAATTAATTAAACAATTTGGCTGCAATTTTTTCACAGTATCATAAATTTCTTGACTTTGCGCTTTTGTCAGTGTCATTGGTACATCAAACCAAGCCGTGGTTATTTCGCCGTAATTACTCATTATCTCTTTAATTTGGGGTAAGATTTTAGCAGAAAAACATTGCGCAAAGTTTTTATTTTTCTGCTCAAAGTCCCAGCTATTATCCCAAGTTGATCCAGCTGATTCAATGGTATTAGACAGATAGCCGCCACCGTTAGGTTCATGCCAGTCTAAGTCTTGAGAGTAATATAGTCCCAGCTTTAAACCATTTTTTGCGCAAGCTGTTGCAAGTTCACCGATGACATCCCTATGAAATGGTGTTGCGTCATAAACATTATAGGGATCTACTTGTGAGTGGTACATAGCAAAGCCATCATGGTGTTTAGTTGTAACGACTAGATATTTCATACCACAGCTTTTGGCAAAAGCTGCAATCTGATCAGCATCAAAATATATTGGATTAAAAGCCTCAGCAAGCTGGCTGTATTTGGCATTAGGTATTTGCAATTTAGACTGAATCCATTCGGCATATACACTTGCTGCTTTTCCTTCATATTCTCCGGCCAGAAGCGAATATAACCCCCAATGGATCATCATACCGTACTGAGCATTTTTAAACCACTCAATGTTCTCGTTTGCAGTCATACATTTCTCCAATGCTAAAGTTACCCTGAAAATACTTAATATTATTATTAAAAAGTTTAACACTTATTTTGCACATATATTTGGTTTTAACTAAAAAAGAGTTAGCCTTAATATTTAAAGCTAACTCAAAAATACCTCTTATTTTAAGAAATTTTACGATAAAGCCAAGTAATTTTCTGCATTACGTAAGTCTGCAATCGATAGTTGACCCGGTGCGGAGGTTTGGCCCACTGCCCCAAAGGACAAACTAGAACCGAAAACTTGACCGGCTACCCTGGTAACTTTACCAATATCGCCCATAGCCATAGTAATCAAGGGATTAGAAATTTCTGCATTCATTTCTGTCGTTGCTGCTAAAAGAGTTAAAACATCTGCAGCGCTATGAGGCATGCAGGCTAACTTAGGGACATCTGCACCAAGTTGAGCCATTTTTCGTAAACGAAATTCAATTACGTCTTTAGCTGGCACCTTTTCAAAGTCGTGATTACTCATAATTACTACGACATTGTAGTCATGAGCTAAGTTCACTAAAGATTTTACTCTTTTTTCAGTGTGGAAAAGTTCAATATCAACAGCATCACCAAGTCTATTAGTAATGACATATTCTATTAAATTTAAATATTGATCTTCAGCCAGACTGCAAACTCCACCTTCATTTTTAGTGCGAAATGTGACCAAAATAGGCAGCTCACCCACTTCCTGGCGCAATTTCTTAGCAGTAGTATTTAGCTTGTCAAAGTCATTAACTCCTGCAGCATAATAATCAATACGCCATTCCATTAAATCAGGTTTGGCAGACTTAATCTTTTCAGCTGCAGTCAAAA
>CAMLRO010000032.1 GCA_946482425.1 uncultured Lactobacillus sp. | reverse complement strand
TTATTCCATTTATGGAAGTTTTAAGCATGTTGAATTTGTAATTCTTTTAATGGTCAAGATTTAGAGTCAGGCAAGCTGTGTAATTGCGCCTACTTTATTTCGAGAAGAGCAATCAAGTAAACTATCTAAAAAGTTCAACAGTTTTATAATTTTTTGGTTCGATAAAATATATTTCGTATTTTTATGTGACTTTTTTTTGCTAAAATCGCAATAATTTGAATTAATATAGTATATACTCAAAATTAAATTCAAAAAAAGTCGTTTTTATGATTTATTTATAGAAAAGTAACTAAATTATGACTAAATATCACTTATTAAGAATTTATTCTTACCAACATCCTGGTCAACCAATTGATAATGAATTAAATAAAAGATTTAAAGGCTATGGCACAATTAAGTTTCCGTTAGCAATAAACCCCATAGATGTGCACGAACAAATTAGAATACCTACACAATTGCCACTTTTTTTGGTACAAATTGAAGATTATAATTCACTGCTAACTATCATTAGAGAGAACTCTGCTCAAATCAAAGCATTCATTGGCAAGCTTCCAGATGTTGCCAGAGAGCAATTTTTCATTGATTTGTTAATTAAAGAAATTAAAGGTACAAATGATATTGAAAATGTTGCTGCTACTATACAGGAAATTAACAGAGCCGTAGAAAATATTAATAATCACAATAAACCTGTGCGTTTCCAATCTTTTGCTAAAATGTATTTTGATATTGAAAACGGTAAAACATATCAACTTAATGAGCTAAAAGACATCAGAGTATTGTATGACTCTTTATTAAAAGGTGAAATAGCAAAAAGTAACTTACCCGACGGCAAACTATTTAGGGATGGTTTTGTCAGAATTGGCAACTCAGTTCAAACTGTTCATCTTCCCAAAAACAGCGAAGATGAGATAAATCAGCAATTAGAAAATTGGCTAAAATTTATTAATTTGGATAAATATGATCCGATTTTAAAGGCCTGTGTTGCTCACTATTATTTTGAATATATTCATCCTTTTTATGACGGCAATGGCAGGTTAGGAAGGTATCTCTTTTGCAGTTATATTGGAAAAAAAGTTGATCCTTATACTGCTGTCAGCTTTTCTTATCAGGTTAATTTAAAAAAGGCAAGATATTATAAAGAATTTCAAGAAGTTGAAAATGAAAAAAATTATGGCGAAATCACACTATTCGTTATCAGTTTGCTAAAATACTTAGTTTCTGGACAAAAATATGTCCTAGGTAATTTAAAAGATGACCATAACATTTTAAATTTTGTCAAAAAGAAATTAGAAGATTTTGATTATCCTAACTTTGAATTCAATATCTTATATGTATATGCACAGTCATTTTTATTCAACAGTTTTGATGGCAGCGTTCAAGACACAAGTTTGATCAGCTTTATCAAAAGCACAGAAAAAATATCAACTAAAAAGGTAAAAACTGCTATAGAAGATTTAGAAAAAGAGGGTTTAATTAAAACCGTTAAAGGAAGGCCAAAAAAAAGAAAATTGACTGCCAAATTTTTAGATAAAATTGGTTTGAATATCTAAAGCTTAAACAATTTCATAATCAAAAGCTTTTTAGATTAAAGCCCAGTTATTTGTATGTTTTTTCTATAAAATTTCCAGAAGCCAATTATTAATTATATAATATCTATTAAGCAGTCAAAAACATACATTGCTCTTGGAATTCGAACGTGTTATACACATTAATGGTATATAATATTTGAAAACTAAGAAGGAAGGTTATGAGTATGCCATGGGAACTGGTTAAAAATTAATATATCTTACTTGGCATATTTAAATTGACATGAAACAAGAAATTGCAGCTTATCCTGTTATTATAGAAAAATGTAACGATGAATCAGGACATTATTATGCAATTACGTCACCTAACATCCAAGGTTTAGTCACTGATGGTCAAACAATAGGTGAAGCTCTTTATCATGCAGAAGAATCATGCAGAAGATGCAATGGCAACAATGCTTGACCTTCAAGGCTATCCTAGAGTTCAAGATCCTAAAAAGTGGAAGTTGGAAAAAAATCAGCAAATATCTTGGGTTAAAGTTAATATGACAAAGTGGCGTAATAAATATAGTAAAACTGTTCGGCGAAACATTTCATTGCCAGAGGATCTAAATAATTGGGCTAAGAAAAATAAAATTAATGTATCAAAAGTTACCACGGAAGCTTTGCGTCAAATGCAAGCTTAATAATATTATTTTAATTCAAACAACTCAAATAATAAAAATAGTTTCACTTTAAAAGCACCTCAGGTTTAACCTGAGGTGCTTATGTTTTACAAGACAATCATACGAGGAAGAGATTCCTTTTTTCAATAGTCATTTACACAAGATTATTTAAACACCCTATAATTTAAGTAAAAAAATTTTTAAAACAAATGACATTTTTATTATTTACTATTTAACCTAATTCTAAAGACAAACCTATACTTTTACAATATTAAGTAAAAATAAATTTGGTATGCAAATATAATAAATTGCTTTGAAAAAGCAGTTTTTAAAATCATAAAAAAACCAGCTTATAGCACAAAAAGCTGGTTTTTAATTTAAAACTTTTTCTGGTTTTTAAGCGAATCTGTCCTTTTTAATTACCCGGTAAACTGAAATAACTAAAACTAAAATTGCGCAAAGCATTGCCACATAGGCCATGGGTCCGACACTAATGGCAGCCTGAGCTTGACTGCTGGCCATACGATTTTCGACGGCGTATTCTACAATCCACTTACTCAATAAACGAGGAGTTAATACGAAGCTGACAGTAGCAATGATTGAAGCTACCAAAGCCGTATTGCGCGAATATGGCTCCCGAAAAAATTGTGCCAAAACGCAAAATGCTGGTGCAATCATTAAAAGCAGAACCCACATAATAATTAAACGACCTGCGCCACTGCTCATCATTTGCGCACTGTTAGCCGCATAACGATATTTACCCCACAGCTGTCCACCAGTTAGGGTATTTAATAAACTCAAGAAGTATGATCCCTGTTGACCATAGACGCCACCACGATTAGACAAGATGCCCTGAACGACTTGCAAGCCATCAGTCGAACCAGCTGTGGAAAAATTAACTGTTACCACTTTTTTCATATAAGTAGCCAGAAACATGATAATCGAGCCACCAAATTGCAAAGCTCGTAACATGCTTAATTTCCGGGATGACTTCATTTTAAATTCGAGGCTAAGTACACGGTTAGGATGATGACTGCGGCCAATCACAAAGATGCCAATTGCGACCACAATTGCCAGCGCAGCAAGAAGCCACCAGAGTTTAGCCATAACTAAGAAAATGGCCAAAACAACTATTGCCACCGCGATGTATGGCCGATCTGCAAAAATATCCCAGAAATTTAACTTTAAATGGCGGTAGTCAGCACGAGTTTGAGAAGTATTATTTTCTCTAATCGTTGCCTTTGGCGCCTTGTTTGTGTGCGACTGGGATTTTTGGCGGTATTTTTGACGGTATTCCTGCCTAGTTAAGTGCGAATCTCTTCCCATACCAACATCCCTTCCTTTCAGAAATAATATCCTAACATGTTTAATATGAAAATATCATCTATTTAGCAAATTCTTAGCAAATTTATTGTGCTAAAATATAAAAGATATCATATTTTTTAGAAAAATATTAAAAAGAAAGCGAGGACGTTTTGACAGTTTCCGAAAAATTTCCGGCTGGCTGGCATAAAGCTTTTGTCACTTTATGGCTAGGCTGCTTTATCACAGGTATGGGTTATTCCATGACAATGCCCTTTATCTCACTATTTATCGCTGATCTGGGCCACTACAGCAAGCTGCAGATTAGCATGTATTCCGGTCTTGCATTTGCCATGACCTTTATTGCTCAGGCAATCGTTTCACCTTATTGGGGCAACTTGGCTGACCGCAAGGGTCGTAAATTAATGTGCATGCGGGCATCTGGGGTCATGGCTTTAACTATTACTGCTACCGGTTTTGCCCCTAATGCTATTTACATAATTGTCATGCGTTTTATTCAAGGTGCTTTTTCCGGCTACATTAACAATGCTACCGCCCTGATCGCAGGAGAAACTCCCCACAGAAAAAGTGGCTGGGTAATGAGTCAAATGATGACTGCCGGTACTGCTGGAAACTTAGTCGGACCACTTTTAGGTGGTGTTTTGTCAAACTTCTTCGGTAATTGGCTTGGTGGCGTCTGGGGCTACCGGATTCCATTCTTCATCACCGGCTTTTTGATGGTGCTCGTCTTCTTAGGGTCGACATTCTTAGTTCATGAAAACTTTACCCCAATTTCCCGCGAAGAAATGAAGCCTATGAAAGAAATCATGCACTCTCTACCCAATGTTAAATTGATTGTGGTCATGTTCGTAACTACCCTGTTAGTGCAGGCCGCTAACATGTCAATTGATCCAATTGTTTCTTTGTATGTCAAATCGATGATGCCTAATAGCAAAAACATCGCATTTGTGGCGGGCGTCGTAGCTGCAACCCCAGGTCTCGGAACATTGCTGGCTGCTTCCAAAATCGGACATAAAATGGATGAAATTGGACCACTAAAAATATTACGCCTAGGTTTAATAGTAGGTGCAATTCTTTTCGTACCTATGGCTTTGACACACTCACCTTGGGTGCTGGCAGGATTGCGTTTTCTGCTGGGAATTGCCAGTGCTGCAATGTTACCGGCAGCACAGACTGTTTTGACACTGAACACTCCGGCCGAAAGTTTTGGCCGTATCTTTAGTTATAATCAGTCTTTCCAAGCAGTTGGTTCTGTGTTTGGTTCAATCATGGGTTCCACCATTTCCGGTCTGTTCAACTACGCTACAGTTTTCTGGACTACAGGTTTCACGCTACTGATTAACTTTATTCTAATTATCTTTTTCAGTTTGAAAAAAAGCACTAATAAATAACAACTAACTTACAATTAATAAAGTATCCTAATTTTGGTGGTCACATCATATTCCGTTCAGGATACTTTTTTGTCTGATCTTTGTAGATAAACATTGTATAATTTTTGGGATATACATTGCTTATTTTTTTCAGGGGGAAAATATGATTAGAGCTGCCTTATCTAATAGCGTAAATCTAAAGACATGCTATTAAGTCAAGCAGTCTTGCAAGCATTAAACGCTACTTTAGGAGATCATTTAAACATTAAAATTGAGGACATCAAAGTAATAATGGCAAAACAAGAAGATACACATGTTTTAACTTTTGAAGAACTTTTTAAAGATTATTCAGGGAAAGAATTTGATACCAAAATTAAGTTACCGAATGAGAGAAAAGGAAATGAAATGTGGTAATTAAGCAAGGATCTATTCTATTAATGATTTACGCCTTAAGCAGGGGCATGAACAATCTAGCAAACGACCTTATTTATATTTAAGCTATAAAGAGGTTGAAAAATACGCTCATATTGCTGTGTTTGCTCCTATATCAACTACTAAAAAACGCTACCCATTATCCTGCTGCATCTCAAACAAAAGGCGTAGTCATGCTAGACCAACTAATTACAATCGATTATCATAATCGACCATTTCAGTATTTAGAGCAACTACCTGATGACTATATGGGAAAGATACTAAAATTGTAAAAGTAGTTTTTCAGAAAGATTAGCAAGCAGTTTTTCTGTAGATAATTCCATAATGTGTTGTGAAGCTAACAATGGTCTTGTTTTTAAAAAACACATATTAATTGCAATAATCTGAAAAAGGGGAAAAATTATGATTGTTCAAGCAAAAATGATATCTAAAAACCAAATTACGATTCTAAAAGAAGTAAGAAAAAGACTGCATTTGAATAAAGCAGTGATGTAAACCCTAAAATTAGAACACATTATTAACTACTAACGGAGAACTAACTTTCGATATTCAATCGAAGTTAGTCCTTTTAATTTGATCCTTACTCTTTTCTGATTAATAACATCCAATGTCGCAATATCGGATTAATGCGTCATTTTATATTGAACTCTTTTCAGATTAAAAGAAGCAATATAGCCAAGATTTTCAGCCGAACAAAAACCATCCAACTAAGTTAATAAGCCAGATGGTTCCAAAAATCGTACGCAAATGTTACAATGTTACTAGGAAATTAATTAACATTGTTAATCAATTAGGCTGGCAACATTTGGCACGTTAGCGCTCTTGATTTTGGTGTACTGAAGATACACCACCAGCCAAGCGCATAAAAGAACGTCCCCAAATAGAGTCACGACCTTTCTAAGTTTGCTTGTGCATTGGTGGTCGCCAGTGCACTTTTTTATTATAGCAAAAATTATCCTACACGAAATATTACACTTCATCAGAATGTCTTTTTATACTTATTAATATTTTTTAGAAAGAAATAATTTTGAGTGTAAAAACAAGAAAACTAACAATCCATTTAAATCCGAAAAAAATACAGAAAAATACGGTGATGATGAGTCCCTTTAGTTTTGATTACAAAACTGCTACAATAGCTAACCGTAAAAGCGGTAATACTTATCATAATGCTAAAATTATATGACCCCCGAATTAAGACAATTTCAGAGGTCTTATTTTTATGCCTAGATTAGCCAAACAAATAGAATTAAAATCAATCATATTTGGGATGATTATCAAATCAAATACTGCAAATTTACTAGCTAAACAGCTGTTTAATTTCCTTTTTGTGCGGATTTTCTCATTACCAATAAGGTAATTACAAAGAGCAGAACACTGACGATCAATAATCCCCAAAGAGAATAAATGACGCTTGTCACAGCCGATAAGGTAGTAAAGGCGGTTGTCATTAAGGGACTGGCAATTAATAAAATTGTATTGATCAGACCAATGGAAGACGCCAGAATTTTATGATCAACTGCACCTACCATCCACTGGGTTAATTTTGGAGTAGCAGTTCCCGCAAAGAAGCCTAAGATACAATAAGTTATTAAACAGAACCAGATTTGTTTACTTAAAATAGCAATTATGACACTTGCTCCAGCAATATTGGCAAACATAATAATGATATAAAGGCTAACATTTTTAAATAAATTAGTACCAAAAATACTGCCTAAGGCAGCGCCGATTCCTGCCATAGCACCGATTAACGCGATTGTAAAACTGTAGGTGCCAATGACCATCACCTGACGATTGCCCGCAATGACAATAGAAATCAAGGGCTCGATCGTGCTGAGAACTCCGTTTAAAATGGCGATTACCAGTACGGTAGTAATTAAGCCACTAGCCTTTTTAACTTGCTTTAATGCTAAGGCCAGGGTGGACCAAAAGCCGCGATCATCTACTTCTTGTGTGACAGTTGGGATACCCTTTTTACGCTGACTTCCAGCTATATTGCAATAGATCAATCCCGCCACAACGAAAGTCAGGCCGTTAATCACAGCCAGAGCAGAATATGACATAAACAATAAAAGTCCTGATCCAACAAACTGACTAATCAAAGTGATTACTTGTGAGACACCGCTAGTAAAGCCCTCGGCTTCAGCAATCTCATCTTTTTTAACCAGACTAATAATTAGTGGCGTGGTCAGTCCGCCAGAATAAGTTCCGGCCGTATCAGAAATAAAGTTGATGATAATCACCATAATTACCAGATTCCAACCGGCAATATTTTGGCTAAAAAGAAAGCCGACTAGCAAATAGAGCGCTCCTCTAATCATGGCCATCCAGACTATTTTTTGAAATTTATTCTGCGTCCGGTCAGCTAGATAGCCACCAACACTGGAAAACAGCCGGGGAACTGACTCCGAAATAGCAATTAATGATAAGGCCAGCGAATAATTTTTGAGCCGACTGGCATAAGTCATCAGCGCTAAATAGAATAAAATATCTCCCGCACTGGATAAAATACTGGCAATTGAAAACTTGCGATATTCTTTGTTTTTAAAAAAGATAGTCATAATTTTTTCTCCCGTTTAACTCTCTTCTTTTTTAATTGTACTTGAGCTAAAATTAAGAATAAGAAAATTTCATATATGACACAAAAATTGGCAAGTGAGGTAAATTATGACTATTGGTGCGTTACTTAAGCAATACCGTCTAGAAGCTGGCAAAACTCAACGCGCATGGATTGGTGACGTTATCAGCCCCTCTTTTTACTCCAAAGTAGAAAAAGATCTGACGCGCATTTCAGCGGCAGACCTAATTGAATTATTACGGCAAAATCACGTTGAAATTGCTGGCTTTTTTAAACAACTTGATTACCAAGCTGAAAATGAGACTAATTTAAAAAATAAGATTGATACGCAAATTATAGATGCTTACTATAATTTTGATATTAAGCGCCTAGAAGAAATCAAACAGGCAATTGCCAATAGCAGGCTTGCTAGTAAAAATGAGTTAATGCTAAGTGTGAATGCAATCTTAGCTATTATAGATGGTACCAAAGAAAAATTAAGTACTGCAGAAATCCAACAATTAAAAAATAAATTTTTTAACGAGGAGAACTTTACTCGCAAAACACTCACAATTTTCCTGAATTGTATGTATTTCTATGATTTTGACAGCAACTTGATTATTACTAACAAAATTTTTCACCAATTTAAAGACAGCGATAATAATAAGGTACAGTTTACGGTATTGGGAGTTCTAATCAATATGATTAGTATGTGCCTAGATAAAAATAAATACCAAGAAGCCAAGCATCTAATAGCAAAGTCCCACGAAATTCATACTCAGCCAATAACTTGCTTTAGTAAAATGTCACTTTTAATTTTAGAAAATATTATTGACTATCATTTTGACCCTAAACAGGTTTATTTGGATAATTGCGCAAGACAAATAGAAGAATTTTACTTAATTGGCATGACTGAACTTAGTAAGCAATGGCAAAAAGTGGTAGATGAGCAAATTGGCAACTAAACCCTATTTCACATTTGCCATCAATTTAATTTTTGAGTAAAACAAAAACCAGGCTTTCTAAACGAAAAGCTTGGTTTTTCGGTTTTTCTACATGCAGCAATATGTTCTAACGTAGAAATGTGACGTAATAATCAATTATTTTTTAACAAACAACTGCGCTACTTGATCTTTAGCAGCAACTTTACCATTTTCTAAAACTTTGACATATAACAATCTGTCAGACAGAGTAGCTACGAAAATAACGTCAGTTGCTTTTCCAGCAGATTTAATTTCTGTTAAATTCATCTCTGCCAGTTTGTCGCCCTGATGGACTTGTTCTTTTTCAGAGCAAAGAATCTTAAAGCCTTTGCCCTTAAGCTCAACAGTATCTAATCCCATATGCAAAAGATACTCAATGCCATTTTCATCTTTTATGCCAATTGCATGTTTAGTCGGAAAAATTGTTGTTATAGTCCCATCAACTGGAGCGTAGATATTACCATTTTCTGGTAAGATCGCAAAGCCTTTACCTACCATCTCTTTGGAAAAAACACCATCATTTAAGGTTGGCAATGATTCCAGCTGTCCATCAGCAGGTGCAAAAAGTGCAATTTTTTGACTTGAACTCTTGTCAACCACTTTTGGAGCAGTTTTTTCATCAGCCATCGGCTCGGGATTTTCTACCGGCTTAACTGCATTTGTAACATTTTTTGGCGCTCTGCCACTATTAATCAAATCCATTACATTTGTTTTAATGTTGCCGACAGTGGTGCCATAAATTACCTGAACAGACGCACCGTTAACTACTGTTCCGGCAGCTCCCGTTGAGGTTAAGGTTTCTTTATCTACTAAATTGCCGTCTTTAACTGTTACCCGCAGCCTTGTGGCACAGTTGTCAACATTCACTAAATTATCAGTTCCACCTAGAGCTGCTACTATTTCATAAGCTACTTGCTCATCCTTAGTTAGAGCAGTGAATTTCTTGTTATCAACATAATCTTTCTTGGTTTTTAAAGTAGTATCTTCTTTACGACCAGGCGTATTGAGATCGAACTTAGTAATTACAAATCTAAACAAGAAGTAGTAAACAACGAAATAAGCAATACCTAAGAAGATAACTGGAACCCAATTAGTTCTAGCATTTCCGGGTAACACACCGTAAAGAATAAAGTCTATTAAGCCACCGGAAAAGGTAAAACCTACTCCCACTTTCAGCAAGGTCACAAAGACTGCAGAAAAAGCGAAAAGTACACAGTGAACGCCAAAATATAAAAATGGTGAGGCAAATAAAATAGTAAATTCCAGTGGTTCGGTAATTCCAGTTAAAATGGAAGTTACTGCAGAAGATACTAAAAGTCCCTTAATTTCACTTCGTTTATCTTTACGGGCTACAGAATACATTGCCAGGGCAGCTGCTGGTAAACCAAAGATCATTTCCGGAAATTGGAAGGAAAAGAATCTGGCAGCTTCATACGAAATCTTACCGCCAGCAGCCAATTGTGCAAAGACAATGTTTTGGGCACCTTGTACGGTATGTCCAGCAACAACAGCCGTTCCACCTACCGCTGTTTGCCAAAATGGCAAATAGAAAATGTGGTGTAAGCCAAATGGTATCAACATTCTGTAGATTAATCCGTATAGAAAGGAACCAACTACTCCTGATTTAGCAATAAAGAAGCCCAAAGTAGAAATTCCTGCAGCAAAATAAGGCCAAATATATGAAAGCAAAATTCCTATTATTACGCCAGAAACCGCAGCGGCTATTGGCGGAAAGTGAGTACCGCCAAAAAATGAAATTACATCAGGTAGTTTAATATTGTAGTACTTATTGTGTAGCCATACGACTATTAAACCAATGATAATGCCCCCAAACACTCCCAGGTTCATGGTATTGTTAAAACCCAACACATTTGTAATTAAGCCATTAACCTTTTTTAGCTGACTCAGGTCTCTGAGATTTTTAATTGAACTGGTTAAGGAAGCGTACATTAAAAAGTAGCCTACAACCGCAGAAAGCGCAGCGACCCCTTTTTCACTTTTTGCCATTCCCAACGCTATAGAGACAGCAAATAGCAACCCTAGATTGTCGAAAACAACGGAGCCACAGTCATTTAAAATGCTTAAAAACCTATTTAACGGCATCCCTGGCGATAAAATGCTCTCCAAGTGATACAACTTTATAAAAGTCGGACCGGTAAAAGAAGCACCCAATCCTAGAAATAATCCCGCTATCGGAAGCAACGAAATTGGCAACATGAATGTCTTGCCAACCTGTTGCGCCTTAGCATAAATTTTTCCCTTCATTATTTTCCTCCTGTATCTGTTTAAATACTCCAGATCAGATGTTCTCATTAAGACAAAATATAAACAATCCTTTGTGAATCGTAAAAACTATTTTTTTCTGTATTTATAATGAAATGCTTTTTCCTATGCTTAATATCCTTCAAATTAATACTAACCTGACCTGCCTATTTTTAAAAAATCTTTCTATAATTTTTCACGCAGAACTATCAAAATAACTATTATTTTATAATTTTAAAAAATATAGCTATATTTTAAAATAGTTCTTTCGCTTATAAAATATTTAGCATATAGCGAGAAGACATAGAAGAATTTAAAATAATTAACTACTTTTACTTATGTTTTTTAGAATAGAAAGGATGTTTATATTAATAGAAAAGTGTAAAAAAGGTACAACAACATTGTTAAAGTGATTGATGATCACTTTTGATTTTAGAAAATATTATTGACTATTATTTTGACCCTAAACAAGTTTATTTGGATAATTGCACAAGGCAAATAGAAGTGTTTTCCTAATCGGCATGACTGAATTTAGTAGGCAATTGCAGGAAAAGACCGGTGACAATTTAGTATAAACAACAGTTAGTTTCACCATTTGATTTGGAACTGGCTTTTTTTAATTAATAATATTTTTTATTATTACCTGTTCCAGTGCATCACTAATCCAGCCAGCGCTACCTGGTTTATCATCTTTAAGATAAGTCAGCCCATAATAATAAATACTTTTATATTTTAAGGGGCGGTAGGAGACAAAATTGATATTTTTGTTAATGCAAAAATTAGGAATTATTCCAATGCCTTGTCTCGCCTTAATAAAGTCATACATTAAAAAGTACTCATCCACCCACTTAATCTGATCAGGTCCTAATTTAGACAAAACTGTTTGATTAAGCTGATAAATATCTGGCAAGGAACGGTCAGTATATGGTAAAAGAATTTTTTGACGACAAAGTTGGTTAAGGGAAATAGCTTCATACTTTTCTAGAGGATGGCCAAATGGTAATGCAACCCAATACTTGACAGGTACATATGGCTTAAAAACGACATCATCTGAGTCCTTAATTACATCACTAGTTAAAAGTGCCAAGTCTATCTTGCGCTCTTGCAACTGGGATAAGTAATCAACCAAAAAATTAATGATGAAAGTAAAGTCGTAATCTTTACACTGCAAATTAAATTTTTGCAAAAACAAAGGGATAATGTAGTGTTCTAAGGGATTAGCCGCCATCCCTATTTTTATCTGAGTAAGATCAGCAGATACCGACCTATGCTGCAAATAATCTACAGCACTATCTCTTTTCTTTAAGATATCTAAAGCTATTTGATAAAAATATTTACCGGCAGCAGTCACCATTAATTTATGGGGAGAGCGATCTAATAATTTCACATTAACTTCTTTTTCCAACTCCTTGATGTTTTTGGAAATAGCTGACTGAGAAAAATCCAATTTACGAGCTGCTACAGTAAAGCTTAAATTGTCAACAACATAGATAAAACAGCGCAATTGTGAAAAATTCATATTTTATTATTCCTTTTTGTACTTTCTTATTCCATTATGCGTTAAGAAAGCGCCTTTAGCAATGATACTATGTGATTAAATTCATTAAGGAGGTAATTTTAATAAATGAAACAGAAAGTTTATCCGTGGCTAATTGTCCTATTTTCTGGATTGATGTGTGCCGTGATTGCCAATACTTATACTGTCATGATGAGTCTCTTTTTAGACCCATTAGTACATGCATTGCATGCACCATTATCAGCAGTATCATACTTCATGACTATCACCATAATTTCAATGTCATTTGGATTCGTTCTGGTGGGACGCTTTATCACAAAAGTCCATTTTAATTGGGCATTAGCATTAGCCGTCATCATGACAGCCGCAGCGGTAGCAGTTTTATCACAAGCCCACAATCTAATCGTATTATATTTAACTGCTGTAATCATAGGATTAGGTTGTGCGTTTACTGGCTATATTGTTCAAGGCATTCTGGTTAATAATTGGTTTATTGCTAAGAAAAACTTTGCATTTTCATTGTGCGCTGTTGTTGTTTCTATTTATCTGATGTTTTCTAGTTCTTTTACTACTATCTTAATCACCAAACTAGGTTGGCGTTCTGCGCTTCTGACACTGGGATGTATTAGCCTAGTTATCGGCTTACTTGGTGCTTTCATTATGAAACTTCGGCCTGAAGATATCGGGTTAAAGGCATATGGAGCTGAGCAAGTTCAAGGTAATACAGAAACTGCGTCTATTCCTGCAGCACCGCAAATTAAAACAAAGTCTGTTATTTTTTCAGCAGCTTTCGTATTGGTGTTACTATTCTATGCCTTGGTCGAATTTGGAGGCAATATTCAAAGTTTAATCCCGGTTTTTACAACTCGTAGTGGTTTTGGCCCTACTGCAGGGGGGTTAATTATTACACTAATCAGTGCAGCTGAAATTTTTGTTACTCCCCTTTTTGGGATTACTACAGATAAATGGGGGAGCAAAGCCGTAGCTGCTTGGCTGATATGCCCGATTGCGGCGATGTTGCTATTCATTTTAGCTGCTAAAACAAAATCTTTTGTTTTACTATACTCCGCCGCCCTTCTTTCTACTGCTTGTGCTACGGTCATGGGAACTGGTGAACAAGTTTTTGGAGCCGAAATGTTTGGGCCAGCTTTTGATATTGGTTACTCCAATGTTAGTGCCATCACAGGTGTAATAGGAGCATTTGCTACTCCAGTATTTAGTTACATTTATGAAGGCAGCAATTCATTCATAGTAGTTTTCATTGTAGTAGCAATAATTTATTTTATTGCTTTAATCATCCCTATAATTGGACCAAAATTCCGCTTAAGATTTGAAAATAAAGGAGAATAAATATTATGACTAAAAAATATGACGTAATTATCATTGGTGGTGGTCTTGCAGGTTTCGCTGCAGCCACAGATGCGGCAGACAGAAATTTAAATGCCTTAGTACTTGAAAAAGGCAGAACTACTGGTGGAACTGGTAATTATGTAGAAGGTGTTTTTGCTGCAGAATCAAAATTGCAAAAAGAGGCAGGGATTGATATTAAACGTGAGCAAATTCTCCAGTTGGAAATGGATTATTCACACTATAAGGCTGATCATGAAATGTGGCGCCATTATATTGACCACTCTGCAGAAAATGTTGCTTGGCTCCAAGAACACGGTGTTCAGTTTGACAAAGTTACTGAAATGGGCACTGATTTACCCACTTGGCACTTATTTACAGGGCATGGTAACAAGGCAATCCATGAAGCATTAGAGCCGTATGTTGAAAAAAATAATATTGCGATTAAAACTTCTACTCAAGCTGTTGACTTAAAACATAACGCTGACGGCAGTTGGACTGTGATTGCCAAAGACTTAGCAGCAGACAGGGAATTTACTTTACAAACCAAAAACGTAATTTTAGCTACTGGTGGCTATTTAAACAATCCAGAAATTATGGAAAATGCCAACAAGTTTAATCCTGAACGGATCGTTCCCGTTAATTCCGGCAAGTCAACCGGTGACGGTCTCAAAATGGCATGGAAGCAGGGAGCAAAACACTTCTTTACCGGCATGACAATGAACTTTGGCGGTCAGATTCATGACTCGCAAACTCCGACGTATGAATTTGCATCATGGGATCTAGGCAGCGCTGTTTGTGACGAACCTATTTTATGGGTAAATGAAGCTGGTAATCGGTTTACCAATGAGTTTGATTGCGTAAGTAATTGGGCTAATGAAGGAAATGCTATGATTCGGCAAGATCGCGTTTTTGCCATTCTAGACCAAAAGACTATTGATGATTTTACTGACAAAGGATTTCCACTAGATTTACACCCATTTTATGAACTGCCAAATTATCCGCACTTGCGTGAAAATGTTAAAGAGGCTATCTCTAAGAACTATGACTTTATGAATTCTGCTCCAACGCTAGCAGAACTGGCAGAGAAGATCGCTGCTCCTAATCTGGAAGAAACGGTTAATCATTATAATGATCTTGCTGAAAAAGGCGTTGACACTGATTTTGGCAAGGATAAAAAGTTTCTCCTACCGGTTGTACAAGGACCATTTTACGCAATAGAATTGGGCGTAGGTGCTTTTACTACCGGAGATGGTCTAAAAGTCAACTTGCATAATGAAGTCTTAGACAACAAGAGTCAGCCTATTGAGCATTTATATGCAATCGGCAGTGATGGCTCAGGCGTAATTTATGGCGATACCTATGGAGTTAAAGTTCCTGGTAGTCATGCCGGCTACTGTGTTTACTCAGCCAGAAATGCTGTTAAAAATTTGACAGCTGATTTATAAAATAATCACTAATTAAGATAATTAGAAAACAAAACTAAACTTTCTTATTGAAAAGTTTGGTTTTTATTTTTGCGGTAATCTTTTCTAATTTTTGCATCTATTTTGAGTAAGCTTATTAAAAATTACCTGTATTTGCTGGTGACAAGGGGATATAAAAAACTAAAAGCAGCTAGTCAGAAACATTTTTAATTTTGACAAATTTTAGTTTAAAAACACCTTTCTATGATTCTCAACATCAATAATTAATCTAGCTATGATTTTATAATTTTAAAAAATATAGCTCTATTTTAAAATAGTTCTTTCGATTATAAAATGTTTAGCGTATAGTGAGAAGACGTAGAAGAATTTAAAATAGTTAAATACTTTTACTTACATTTTTTAGAATAGAAAGGATGTTTATATTAATGGAAAATTACAAAAAATATGAT
>CAMLRO010000031.1 GCA_946482425.1 uncultured Lactobacillus sp. | reverse complement strand
TTCAGGAGCCTTGTTAATTTCGCCTGACATCATCCAAATTCTCTTTTCTACATCACTATGAAAACCAGTTAACAAATCATTGGTTGAGTAGTCTCCCTCTTCATCACTGACTTTAATGCCTTCTTCATAAAGCTGATCAAGGTAGTGATAATCAGCAATAATTTTGGCATAGCGCTCATCAATTGTTTCATCCCAATTGCCCTTTTCATCAGGGATTTTTGTTTTAGCTGCTATTTCACTTAATGTTGAAACTGGAGAACCATCAAGGGTAATTAAACGTTCAGACACTTCATCCAGTTGGTCAGCTAATTCATCCATTACCTTGTCCAAATATGGGTGTAATTTCAAAAAGCGATTACCACGCATGTACCAGTGATGTTGATGAACTACCATATGTAATTGAGTCAAATCGGCGACCAATTGATTTAAAACTTCTTTAGTCTTTGGATATTTCATATAAAAGTGCCTCCAAAATTAAATAATATTGTTACACTTTTATTATAGCGAGTAAGCGCTCTTAATACTAAAATATTGTTTAGTATTTTTTAGCCATAAAAATACCCCCAAATTTGTCCTAAATTTGGGGTCACTTCATTACCAGACAGATTTTGTGAAAGCACTTATCTTTTATGCAGCTTCTGCTTTTTCTTTATTTTTTTCTTGCATCAAAAGTTTATTATCATAGTGCTTAATAAACGGATACCAAACAAGAAAAGCTACTATTGCACAAGTAATTGAAAGTACTGCTCCCTGCCAGCTTACAGTGGCAATAAAACCGCTCAATCCTACTGGCGTGGGCCAAGGTTGCTGAAATCTGATCACAGGGACCAAACGAGATTCTATTCCTATATATGCGACAATACCAGCTGCAAGTGGTGCGCAAACAAAAGGAATAAAAAGATCAATGTTATAAACAATTGGCAAACCAAATATTAAGGGCTCGTTGATATTAAAAAAGGCTGGCACGATTTCAACTTTCCCCAACTCTTTGAGCTGAGCAGAGCGAGCACGTAAAACCAGCCAAATAGCTACACCAAGCATTGCACCAGAACCACCAACATTTATGAATGCATCAGTTGGATCACCGGCAAAGAACCGATGAGCACCATTCACGTTAGCGGCCATATTAGCTAACACAATTGGGTAATAAAAAGAGCTCAAGATTGTTGCTCCGTGAATGCCAAACCACCAAAGAAGGTGCAGCAAAAACATTATTACCAAAAAACCCCACCAAGTATCAGCAATTTTACTAATAAATGAGAAAGGAACATATAACAAATTAAACATGTCGGTTCCCGCTAAAACTAAAGCACCATTAATAGCTGCCACAACCAGAGCGACACAAAAAGCAGGAATCAAAGCACTAAACGAATTAGCAACTCCAGAAGGAACGGATGAAGGCATTTTTATTTGCCAATTATGTTTGATAGTATAACGATAAATTTGAACAGTTAACCAAGCAATAACCAAGCCAATAAAAATACCAACTGCTCCAATACGGTAAATACCAGAAGTAGATGCTTCATATCCACCAGCTACCATTTTATTTGGGGTAGAAGATTGCAAAAAAACCATTTTCCCGTTTTTCCAAACTAATTCTGCCACCGTGATAAAAAAGCCCATCAAAAACATCATTAATCCGTTCAAAGGCACGACATTGATGTGCTCTTCTTCTTGATAAATCTTGGTATATGAATATGCAAAAGTACCAGAAAATACTAATGCTATAATACCCATCGTAGCATTATAAACAGACTGAAATAAGTCATTAAACCGGCCTAACGTATTAGCATAAAAGCTGATAAAGGCCGGTATTTTAATAACCTGCGGCAACACAGTGATGATTAAGAAAAATGCACCCACAATTGAAAACGAAATTACACTAAATCCTGCATCCATTATCGCCCTGACAAATCGAGTACCAGCAAACTTGCCAGCAATCTCTGCAATTTGATCTTTCGATGACTTTTTAGCAGTATCTGCCATTAAAAATAACTCCTTTCATACTAATCACTTTAATAAATAACTATTAATTAACATTTTAAATTTATGTAAATAAGAAATCAATACTCTAATTATTTTTAGCAGATTTAATTACTTTTAAATATCTATCCCTGCCTCTTCTTATATTATTGATTCTCCTTTCGCTGCTAAGTCCAACTACTATGCCTAAGAGTAAAAAAGTTAGTATTAAATATTTTAAACTACTGCTAGTAATAAATGGCAAAAAGTTTATTTTTAATGGTATAAATGTACATATAATTAACAAAATATTAACAAAAATTTGTAGCCATAAATAAATCCTGGTAACTGGGACGTCACTCTTGCGGTTATGCATCTTAGTTAGTTGTTCTATCGCGGCAATTCCAGACAAGAAAGTCATCAGTCCTGACAATATTATGCCAGGCATTTTCTGGTACTCAAGCAAAATTAGTAACCATAACAGATTGGAAAAAAGAAAAAATATTACAGTGTAGCGTACCATTAAATAACGGCTAAAATAAAGATACCTAATATTGTCTTCACGCTTTTTATGTTCAATTTCATCCTGATTAGAAAATTTTTGCGCCATATTTCTCCATCCTTTAACTCTATAACTCAATTATTTACTATATGATACTGACAATTATATATTAGCTATTATTTAATAAAAATAATAATGGCTTTTTAGAGAAGCTTGCCGGTAAAGTAACAATAAGTATAAAATATATTTGTTAATGTTATCATCAAATAAAAAAGGAGATAAAAATGTATTCAGCCAAAATGCCAGATGGATTTTTATGGGGTGGCGCCGTTGCAGCTCATCAGCTAGAAGGTGCTTGGAACGAAGATGGTAAAGGGATGTCAATAGCTGACGTCATGACAGTTGGTTCTGCTTCTAAGCCACGCGAAATTACTGATGGAATTATTGCAGGCAAAAATTATCCTAACCATAGTGCCATAGACTTTTATCATCACTATCAAGAAGATATTAAATTAATGGCAGAAATGGGTTTTAAAGCCTTCAGAACTTCCATTGCCTGGACTAGAATTTTTCCTAATGGTGATGACGAAAAGCCAAACGAAGCCGGTTTAAAATTTTATGATGACTTGTTCGATACTTGCCATCACTACGGCATTGAGCCGGTAATTACTTTATCTCACTTTGAAATACCATTTAATTTAGTTAAGAAGTACCACGGCTTCACTAACCGCAAAGTAATTGATTTCTTTGTTCGCTTTGCCACAGTTTGTTTTAAACGGTATCAGAGTAAAGTAAAATATTGGATGACATTTAATGAAATTGATAACCAATCTGCATACAATGATGACTTTTTAATGGCTACAAATTCTGGAATTATTCTTAAGAATATGACGGATAAAGAAAAAGAAGCTGCAATGTACCAAGCGGCTCATTATGAATTAGTTGCTTCAGCTTTAGCTGTTAAAGTTGGACATAAAATTAATCCTAATTTCCAAATTGGTTGTATGATTAACTATTCTCCAGTAAGACCTTTGACCGCTTCATCTGCTGATATGCTCCTAGCAGATAAGTTTGAACAAAGGCGCGACTGGTTCTCAGACGTTCATGTTTTTGGTGAATATCCCAAAGAAGTTGAAGCATATATTGAACGAAACGGCTATCGTCCTGATATTACTGATGAAGACAGAATTGTACTGAAAGAAGGTACAGTAGACTATGTCGGCTTTAGTTACTACCAAACAACAACCGTCTCAGCCCAAAATGTAAAAGCTGATGAATTAAGTGACTTAGCTAAGGCAAAAGCTGCTAATCCAACTTTAGAAAAAAGTGATTGGGGCTGGGAGATTGATCCCGCTGGTTTGAGAATTGCTTTAAATCATCTAACTGACCGCTATCACAAACCACTTTTTATTGTGGAAAATGGTTTAGGTGCATATGACAAAGTTGAAAAAGATGGCTCTATTCATGATGATTACAGAGTAGATTACTTAAGAAAGCACATTTCTGAAATGGAAAAAGCTGTTGAAATTGACGGAGTTGACCTAATGGGCTACCTGCCATGGGGACCAATTGACCTGGTATCCGCTGGAACGGGGCAAATGGATAAACGGTATGGCTTTATCTATGTTGACAAAAATGATGCTGGTGAAGGTACTTTGAAACGATCACGCAAAGATTCATTTGACTGGTATAAAAAAGTTATTAGTTCAAATGGTCTAAATTTAGATTAGAATAATATTTTAAACAATAATAAAATAAGCGATTCCGCCAATCAGCAGAAATCGCTTATTTTTTAAGTATTCAATTTTTTTACTATAGACCCCGAATAGCCCTTAAAAATAACTGCCAGTCACAAAAAGCATGACTATACTGTTACATTAACTTCGTAACTATTTTTTAAAAGTTACTAAATAATTGATCTATTTTTTGATATTCGTCTGAAGTTAAATCAACTTTCATAGCGGCCGCATTACTCTTAACCTGGGCAGCATTACGGGCACCTGGAATGACAACGCTAATTGCAGGATTCGCCATATACCATGCTAATACGGTTTGTGTAACTGTCGCTTGATGATCAGCAGCAATTTTTCTGATGCCGTCAATACCTTTCATTGCCTCATCATATTGCTTTTCACTGAAATCTCCCAGTAATTTTCCCCCATCACTATTTTTAAATTTTTCCCAGTCTTTTGAATAATATTTACCGGTCAAAAGTCCTGATGCTAATGGGAAGAACGGTACAAAGGAAATATTATTTTCTTGTAAGTACTTTAATTCTTCTTTAACCGGAGCTTGGTGAACTAGGCTAAACTGGTCTTCAACAATGTCAACTTTGCCATTTTTGTTTGCTTCTTTAATTTGAGCTAAAGAAAAATTGGAAACACCAATTGCTCTTATCTTACCCGCTTTGCGAATCTCATCTAAAGTTTCGATTGCTTCATCTTTAGGCGTATCCTTGTCCGGAAAATGAATGTAAAAAATATCAATATAATCTGTTTTCAATCGTAACAAGGCTTCATCGACTGCTTTTTTAATAAACTCAGGTCTATTATTGATAGCCATATCGTGTGACTGGTCTTGAGCTGCCTTGGTAGCAATAATTACTTTGGACCGATCATAGTCTTGCAGCACATCACCAATAATTTCTTCAGATCTTCCAAGACCATATACATAAGCTGAATCAAAAAAATTAATTCCTTGTTTTAAAGCTTCTCTTAAAAGATCATAGCCATCTTGTTCATTTAAATTCTGAAATAAGTTATGTCCACCAACTTTGTTAGTTCCTAAACCTAACGGAGTAGTATAAACGTCACTTTTACCAATTTTTATTTGTTTCATTTTGATTCTCTCCTAAATAAATGACTTGAGAGGCTCAAGGCAATAGTTTTGTAATTTATACATATAAGAAAAAAGCAGACAGCATTTCATTAAAGCTAAATCAGTTAAGTCAATTCAGTTTTTTTTACCTAGGTAATTTATAAAAAATTACCTATTTATTAACTAATTGAAATTATTGCAGAAATAAGTTTTAACTACTTATTAGCAGTTTCTTTCTTTAACGCACCTGCTTTAAAAAGCTTTTCATAAAGGTCTACCATTTCTCCAGCCAAATCCCTAAAGGTAATGGCATTCATCAAATGATCTTGTGAATGGACTACCAGAAGGGTAACCTTCGTGTGATCTCCTTGAGCCTCTTTCGTCAACATCCCTGTTTGAGAGTTATGTGCCTCATTCAAAGAGTCGTCTGACTCCTTCAATTTAGCACGAGCTCCAGCAATATCACCTTTTTTGGCAAGCCTAATAGCTTCAAAAGCAAGGCTTTTAGCATTGCCGCCATTGGCAATAAGTCCCATTGCAGCCTCTAAAGTTTCTTGTTCTTTTTGTTCAGCTGTTTCTTTTTCCGCCATTATAATCCCCTATCCGTTAATTAAGTCTTCAGCTTGTTGTAAAACTTTTTTACCATCCATCATGCCATAAGAACGCATATCTATAACATCAAGAGGAATGTCCTTGCCATCTTTACCCTTGCCTTGAACTTTATTCTTAAAATCATCTTCCATATACCGAATTTGAGGTCCAAGCAATACACAGTCGGGATGATCTTCCTCAATATGTTGTGAAGCCTCAGCAGCGGGGCAGGCGAAAATATGTGCATCAATCCCCTGATCCTTTGCTGCTTGCTGCATTTTGGTAACCAATAAAGATGTACTCATTCCGGCACTGCAGTTAAGCATAATAGTTTGTTCTGCCATAATAATACTTTCCTCCTAAAATGTATCCTAATATTAATCTCTTCTATTATAGCACTTATAGTATTTTTAAAATAGCGCTTACTAATATATCTATTATTTTTTATATTATATGAAAAAGTTTTAACTATATTTTATGTTTTTGATTAAAAGAAAAATATTCGTGGGTTGATCATACTTTGACTACCACGAATACTAATATAATATAGTTCAAACGTATCTTTGGAAAATCTATAAAAGTAATAATTCCTATGCGCTTTTAAAGAATCAGTTAAAATCCCCTAAAAGCCATCACAATGCCAGCTATACCAATAATTAACAATGCCAAACCAATAATTAGAGAAGTCCACATTGCCACTGGCATAAAGCCATTATTAGTGCCCTTATGCAAAATTCCACGGATATAAACGACACTATTAACTATTTGATAAGACCCTAAAGCCATCATAATCACAGCAATGATCATTAAAAATGCTGCACTTGTTAAAAAGTTTGTCATTTTAACACCCTCTTTTAAATTAGCTCACTATATTATAAAGTAATTTTACCACCTTTTGAAATTAAAGTGGCCAAAATTTTATCATGTTTTTTAACTCTAAATTCAAAAAATGATAAAAAAGGGAAATGAAACCGCCAATTAGTAAAACTAAGCCAACAAGTAACTCTTATTAGCTTGTCCCACCCGATAACGCTGACTGAGTAAAGTTACACAAACTCCATAACTATGCCAAAGCTGATAGATTTCAATTTTATCTTGTTTAGATAATTTAGACATATAAATAACCCCCAATTTTGTCCTAAATTTGGGGGTCATATTATGGGTCATATCATGACCGCTATACTTTTTGATACTTAGAATTCTTCGTCATCAGCAGATGGCTCGACCTCTTGATAACGATAAATCCCAGTTTTACCAGCTGTCATTATTCCAGAAAGCAGCTCTTCTTTCTTTAACTGACTACGATTGATGAACAGTTCCAGCAACATGGGAATATTAACACCCGTGATAATTTCCATTTCCGGATTACTCTTTAGTAAGCTGACCAGCGTATTAAAAGGAGTTCCTCCCTTTAGATCTGTTAAACAAAAAACTGTTCCTTTTAGCTGGCCAATCTTTTCACTTATTTCAGACTTTAATTGTTCTAAAGATTCGCCATCTGTAAAACACACGGTTTGGCAATTTTCTTGTTTACCGCAAATCATCTCTGCTGACTTTAATAATTCAGGTGCTGAATTACCATGTGTACAAATAATTACTCCAACCATATAATCACGCTAAAATTAATAATCTAAGCAGCGGTAATAACGGCGAATATCCATCGGGTGACGGTTAATATGCTCAATATGAACATCAATTCTGTTATTAATCGCATGGAAGACAAACGGCGACAAGGTGCCACGATATTTTTCTGAAAAACCCGGCAGGTCATAGTCTTTAGAATCAATAATAGTATAGTTACCACAAATTTCTGGTAAAAATTTAGCAACACGTTCACTTAATGGCCGTTGACTGTCTTCACCGACATAAACGGTAACTGGAGTATCCCGGTCAACAATTTCAAACATCCCATGGAAAAATTCTGCTGCTTCCACTGCGCGCGTTCTAATCCAGTGCTGTTCTTCCCAATAGCACATTGCATATGAATAAGTTGCGCCCCATTGATTACCGGCACCGACGAAATAATGAATTTCATCGTCATGGTGTTTCTCGGCAAATTTTTGGGCAAAATCATCTGCATTTTCTTCAATGTCAGCAATGTCTTTTGCAAAATGTTGATCCATTTCTTGATAAAATTCGTCATAATCTGGAAATTCACCATTCAAATACATTAAGCGATCTGCGACCATAAAGAATTTTAACTGTTCATTTTCAGGATAAGAAATACAATATGTTAGCATTGAAGCTAATTTAGCTTTCGGATCGTCCATAAAACCTAAAATGATTGCACCAACTTGGTTTAAGTTTTTAACTGCATCAACCATTTCTTTAGTATTTCCAGTAACTGAAGATATCACCACCAAGGTCTTGTCTGTAATACGTTTATTACCAGTTACATTATATTCAGCAGCATTTTGATAAAAAGTTTCTAAAGCACTTTTTTCCTTCATGTGGATATTAGCCTGCATCCCCGAAGCATAGGTGCCACCAATTCCTAGCCAGCAAATGTTGGTTATGCCTTTTTTAAATAGCGGATCAATCACATCGTTAATCTGGCTCCGCAGTTTAAGAGCACCAGTCATACTATCAACTAATTTTTGTTTATTAAACTTACGCATTTTTCTTCCTCTTTTTTAAAATTATTCTATATTTTTGAAGCAGTTATCTCATCAAAATCAGGGTACGCAGAATGTTGCAAATCTATCTTCTTCACTTGTGATAACTTATAAGCCAGCAAGTGAACGGGTACAGTCATAAATAAAGAAGCCAAAAGTTCGCTTGTTGTAATACCTAGACTAAGGCCGTCAGCTGTTTCACTTTCATCTTCACCTGCATATATCGTGTAGACATTTTTAACATGCTTATTTAAGAACTGCTTTAAAAGCGCCATTCTGTCATGTAATTTTCCCATCGGGTCTAAACAAATGATAAAGTCATCCGCGTTCAACCCCAGATAAGGACCGTGCATGTATTCTTCCAGTTCTTTTCCCCAAGCACTAATACGAACTGCTTCAGTCGTCTTGGTTTCACCTTCGCGGCTGACACCATAAGCTGCACCGTAACCGATAAAAACTAATCTCTTCGCGGTGGCAAATTTACTAATGTTATTTTCAACCCAACTACTTGCACAATTAATTACTTCAGGCATCTTCTGAACTATACTTTTTATTTCAGCTAAAATTTGTGTAAATTCGACAGACGAAAGTTTGCCTGTTTTTTCTGCAATTAACATTGCTAATAACATTAAATCTAAAATTTCTACGCTATAGCCAGCACTGACATATGGCATTTCTTCAACTGGCATTCCCATATCTAAAACGTGCTGACTAATTTGGGCAACTGGACTATCAAGTTCACTGGTTAAAGCAAAAACTGTATTACCGGCATCTTGTAATCGCTGAATAATTTTTACTACAGAGTAGCTGTGACCGCCTTGAGATATCGCAATACATAAAGAATTTTGCTCAACATGAAGCAAATAATTTTCAGCTATAGACGGCTCTTCAATTTTTACCGGCATTTTTAAAATATTGCTCATGAATGGCAATGCACCATATGCAGCATTAGAACTGGAACCAGTTGCATAAATAACAACATTAGTAATATTATTATTTATTTGACCTATCTGCTTAGCAAACAAGTCCTCATAATTTTGCAAAACTGCTTCATAGTATTTTGGTTCTAAGTGGACATAATCTTCTATACTTTTCACAAGAGTCTCCTTAAATTATTGACCCAGCAGTCCTGACCAGGCACCAAATATTCCGATTGCTGCTATCAGTAACAAAATATATTGTGATTTCCAGCCTTTTTTATCAAGCCAGAAAATAAAGAATGTGAATAGTAGTGGTAAAATACCGGGAACAATGCCATCACAAATTTTTTGAACAGTAGTTGCTTCAGCACCACTGCCAATTTTCAAAGGCATTTTCAAAGTTACCATGGTCGCAACCATAGCCCCAACAACGGCAAGTCCTAAAACAGAAGCACCATAGGTTAATTTATCCATTAACCCAGTCTTTTGCACTTTATCAATAAATGATGAACCGATATTGTAGCCAATAAACAAACCGTAGTATCTAGTGATAATAGCTGGAATATTAAAGATCAATAAGAACAAAATTGGTCCTAAAATATTTCCTTGCATTGCAAGAGAAGTACCAATTCCCGTGGCAATAACCCTTAACGTACCCCAAAAGAATGAATCACCAATACCACTCAAAGGACCCATTAGAGCAACTTTAATGTTATTGATTGAAGCTGCATCAAAATCAGGATCAAGTTCGTTTTGCTCCTCCATTGCAATTGAAATACCCAAAGGAAAAGTACTGAGCCAAGGCGTAACATTATAAAACTCAAGGTGCCGTTTATAAGCGTCCTTTAATTTTTCCTTGTTTTTACCATAGATCTTTCGTAAAGCCGGAACCATAGAGTAGGCATAACCAAGATTCATTTGGCGTTCATAATTCCAAGCCCATTCCATCGTGAATGAGCGCCAGAATGTTTTCATTAAATCTTTTCTGGTGAGTAACTTAGAATTCTTCATCTTCATAATCTATGCCTCCATCATCTGAATCTTTGTCACTTGTATTATTAGAATTAGCAGCAGTATTTACTAACGGTTGACCTTTAAATGCGGAATAACCAGTTAGAATAAGGGCCAAACATGCGCCGAAAATGGCTACGCCAGTTACCGATACTTTGAGATAGACTGCCAAGGCAAAACCAATAATAAAGAAAGTGACATTATTCTTGTTGACCATCATCTTAAGCAGTAAAGCAAAACCATACGCTGGTAAAAGCCCTGTGGCAATGCCCAAGCCATTGATAATGAACTGAGGAATAACGGCTAAAATTGCTTTAATTACGGGGCTACCTAAGACATAAGAAATGCCAACTACTAACCCTATTGGCAAGTTAACTGAGAAAAAGCCGCCCAGTACGTTCATCCGACTTACACCGCTACCATCAGCTTCTTCGGCATATTTATCAGCGCGGTGAACGAAGAATGGTAATATGAAAATAAAACACAAATTTTTGATTACCAAAACCAGGGATGCAATAGGAATGCCCAAGGTTAAAGCAACCGCAGTGCTCTTCCCCGCTCCGATGGCAAAAGCAGTTCCCAAAACACTACCGGAAATTATTTCTGGAGGAATTGCCGCACCAATAGAAAATGAACCTACAAAGGCTAACTCCAAAGTTGCCCCCATAATAATTCCTTGATGCAGGTTACCCAACGCCAAGCCAGTTAGCGTACAGGTTACAAGTGGCCTTGACAGCATGGATGAACCAACAAAGTATTCACCATTACCCATCATCGCAATTAAAGCCAAAATAATTGCGGTTAAATATACATTCATTATTTACCTCCAATCATTTTTTATGAAATTCTTGTTTCTCATCATTTGGCACCTGCTGAATCCAGACATCTACTCCCTTTTGCTGCAACTGAGCTAATTCATTAGCTTCATCTAGAGTTAAATTAATAGTTTTAGAATAGTTTGCTGTTCCTTCTCTGGGCTTAGTGCCACCAAGATTAAGGCCGGTTATTTTGTCTCCAGTTCCCTTAATTAATTCAACAGCATCAGCAACCGATTCCACTACGATCAACATTTTATATTTATCTGTTACACCCGAATTAATTGCTTTAATACTGTCTGCTACAGATTTCATTACTAGCTTTGACTTTTCTGGTTTTGCCAATCTGATGGCCGACTTGCGAAAATCATCATGAGCAACATCATCATTTACTACAAATATTGTATTAACGTCTAAGCTATTAAACCAGGAAACAGCCACTTGTCCATGGACCAAGCGATGGTCAACTCGCACTAGTTTAATCATTTTTCTTTCCTCCATTAACTAAAATCTATTGAGTACCTTGTTTTTACAGCATCCTGCAGTCTGTACTCTAGGGCTACAATTTTACCTTGCCTAGTTGAAAACAGGTTCGTAATTTTAAACACAGGATCTTTTTCCTGGATATGAAATTGCTTGCTAATTTCTTCCGTTGCTTTAATTAACTGAAAGTCTTGGTAAACATCATCCGGCTTCTGGGTACCGGTATTGACTGCTTCAATTATTGACATTACTTTTAAGCAATTTGAATCAAATCCCGGAAAATTATCTAAAAGTAACAGTAAATGTTCGCAGGTAATTTCACCCTTAATTTCCGCTGTAAAAGAGATATCATATAACAATTCGTGTGAGCTCACATTAAAAACTGCAGCATAATATGAACCAACTAGCCTTAGATAAGTATCCTTAAATTTTATTTTGTCCGATGACTCCAAATATAACGGCCTAATAATGCCTGTCATTTCCAAAATATTTTGCTTTGAAATTATTGGAGCAACAAATAAACCACTTCCTTTTTTACGCACAACTTTATTTTCAGCTACTAATTTATTAACAGCCTTTCTAATTGTGGTTCTACTAACATCATATTTTTTTTGCAATTCAGCTTCATTTGGCAGCGTGCTGCCGGGCGGATAACCGCCATTATTGATTCTTTGAGCCAAATCAGCATATATATCTTTAAAAAGCAAAACTAATCCTCTTGATAATCATAAATATTATTGGCATTAAAATGATATTTAAATTTATTTCCTAATAAATATTGGGTAGTACTCTCAATTGGCAGATCATCGTCTTGATAATTAAAGCTGTTTACCTGATAAAGGGGAGTCCCCTTTTTGACCCGCAATAGACTGCCTATTTTTTTATCAGCCAAAAAGCAACAGATACTCTCCCTACCATAGGTTGGCCTGATTTGATATTCTTTTTCCAATACTTCATAAAGTGACTTATTGGTAAAATCAATATTAGCCATTTTGGTAAAATCTGTTTGATTAAAATATGTTATTTCATAGGTTAAAGGAATATCTTTGACAAACCTAATTCGTGCAATCTTGATAACCAGTCCTTCAGGTGCATTAAAAAAATCCTTTAATCTCCCAGGCATTTTTTCAATGGTAGTTGCCAAGTGCTTAATTTTGACAGTTTTATTCCTAAGTTCAGTTGTCATTGAGTCCATGCCCAGCATATTAATGTCAATTTTCTTGTTAGAAATTATTCCCGCCCGTTCTTTGGCTTGTATTTGACCTTCATTTTTCAGCCTGTCTAAAGCATGTTTAACTGCATTACGACTAACTTGCAATTTTTCTGAGATTTCCCGTTGGGAGGGTAATTCACTCACCTTTTTAAAGTGAATTAAAAATTCTAAGTACTCTTGTACTTGTACTGCAGCAGTTCTTTCTTTAAATTCCATGATATCTTCTTCATTCTGGTATCATTATCTTATTTTATTGCTTCTTTTTTTAAAAATTTCCCATTTCAATGGGCTATAATCAAGGCAATTTATATTTAAAAATATATCTTCATTAATTTTGGTACCAGACTTATAGTAATCGCTTCCACTTACCTTGTCAATGGTTTTTTATTTATTTCGCATTCTTTATCTACTTGAGGGCGTTTTAATAGTAGAATTTGCCTTAACTGTTGGTAATTAACTGCAAAGTAAAGTAAAATATTTAAGGATTAAAAAAGGAGTGGCATAATGTCGAGACTAGAAAGGCCTGTCGTGATCGGTATTACTGGTGGCTCAGGCAGTGGAAAAACCACAATTGCTCAAAAAATTGTTGCACAAATGCAAGAAAACGAACATGTCCTGATTATGACGCAGGATTCTTACTATAAAGATAATACCGGTATCCCCATGGCTAAAAGAATGAAGATCAATTATGATCATCCCGATGCCTTTGATGTACCTTTACTAGAAAAGCAACTGCTTGATTTACTGGCATACAAGCCAATTGAGATGCCTGTTTATGATTTCAAGGAGCATACACGCAGCCAAAAAACAATTCACAAGGAGCCTGCCGATATCATTATCCTTGAAGGAATTCTGGTTTTAGCTAACAAAGAGATTCGCGATTTAATGGATATCAAAGTATACGTTGACACAGACGACGATATTCGTTTTATTAGGCGTTTAGAACGGGACTTAAATGAAAGGGGCCGCTCTATTGAATCTGTAATTGACCAGTATCTGAGTACCGTTAAGCCAATGTATCATCAGTTTATTGAACCGACTAAGCGTTATGCTGACATCATTGTTCCAGAAGGAGGCAAAAATGATGTGGCTATTGATATGCTGACTACTAAAGTTCATTCTATTTTAAGTAAAAAAGAGCAATAAAAAAGGAGTAAACGCACTGAGCCCCAAAAGCTTGACAACTTTTGGGGTTCAGTACAAAGTGCATTACTCCTTTTTACGTATTTAATCAACTTTAGGCTTCAAGGCATTGTCAAATAAATTAGTAATTAACTTCACTAAAACGCCATCGAAAACTAAAGCAGAAATGATGTTAGTAATAAACATCACAATTTGAACCTGCATACTGAATTTACTCCAACCATATAAAATATATGAAGGAATAAAACAGCCAAATGAAGCAAAGAATGCACCAGTTAATACGCTTTTCCAAGTGAATTTTTGGTAACGTTCTTTCTTAGGAAAAAAGCCAATTTCATTAGTGGCACCTTGAATGACTCCTGAAAGAATGGTAGTAGCTCCCCACTGTCCACCGATTGCCATTTCAACGACAGAAGCAAGTAATTCACCGATTGTTCCAGAGCCGGCTGTGGGAACAAAGTACATTGCCAGTGGTCCCGCCATAAGCCATAAGCCAGAAAACACAGTGTCTGTTACCGGCGCAAAACCTGTGGGTACCAAGAGCATCTTAACTAAATTAAAAGCCCAGTTAAAACCATAGGTATAAATTACACCCATAATGATACCAATCAGTGCAATTAAAATAATTGACTTCACATTCCATTTTGAAGATCTTGTAAACATAAAAATACTCCTAACTTTATAAGTCATTAGGAGCATCTTTTGTAACTAAATTTAACACTTCCCTAACGCAGGTATTGTCCCGTTCAGGTTCAGAGGGTATTTCTCAGCTATTTGGCACCCCTAGTGACTGATATTCATTTTTTACTAGTATATCACATTTTAACTAGTTTTTCTGCATTATTCAAAAGAACAATTATTTTTAAAACTGACTAAAACTCACTAACTTATCTTTAGTAAGATCACGAATAATAGCAAGTGTCAGATCTACGGATGCTTTAAAGTCAGAATAAGCGCTAAAGCAATACGGCGAATGTTCATAACGCACTGGGATGCCAATCACAATAGTAGGTGCTCCGTTTTCATAATATATGGCAGCACCATCCTGGCCACCACCAGTACGAACCGAACGAGTATATGGTATATGATTCTTATCAGCTAAATCACAGGCATATTGCTGGAATTTAGGATTAGGCAAAAAGGAAGTATCCATGTCACGGAGCATTGGTCCTCGCTTTAACCCTGTTTGTGATAGCCATTCTGGAGTAAAGGTATCATCAGCAGGACATGATTCCAAAACGATAGCTAAATCAGGTTTTACGGCTCTAGCTGTAACATATGCACCCCGCAAACCAACTTCTTCCTGACTTGAAAGTGCAGCCACAACGTTAAAATCGCATTGTTCGCCCTTTAAATTGTCCAGGACATCTGCCATAGCAGCTGCGCCAAAACGATCATCAAAATCTTTGCCAAAGAATAAGCCACTTTTGTCGTTGTATTCACATTTGACATCAACAAAAATTGGACAGCCAGTATCAATTTGATAGTCATTAATAGTTTCAGCTCGAGAACCGGAGCCAACATCAATAGACATATCGGCTACATCTGGTACATTATTTTTTTCAGCTGCTGTCATAAAGTGCGGGGGTTTAGTTGCAACTACTCCAGGCACATACTCCCCTGCACGATTTTTTATTTTGACGCGTAAAGCAGGGATATTGTACTTGACCCAGCCACCCAATGGTACGAATTTAATCATTCCATTAGGCCGAACAGCCTGTGTAATAAAGCCAACAGAGTCAGAATGAGCATCTAATTGAATTACCGGTTGATCTTTTTTATTTTCTTTCTTAGCTGCATATACATTGAGCATGCCATCAACTTTGACATTAGCAAAATCACGCACTGTT
>CAMLRO010000030.1 GCA_946482425.1 uncultured Lactobacillus sp. | reverse complement strand
GCGGGATAATGAACAACACATTGGTATGCTGCTTGGCAAACTGATGCAACATCAACTCGAAATCGCTGTATTCCACCGATTTGGTGTAATTAAAATGACGCTGACTATTTTTTAATTTAGCTAGTACTCTCTTATTTAAGCGCTTCTTATAAAAACGATTATTAATACCAAAGTTATTAGAATTGGTGTTTATAGCAGCCTGCTCACTTGCCACTTCATTTAAAGCTTTAACTGAATAGGTAGCTGGTAGCAGCTTGGCCCGATCGTTAATTTTTTTGATACGGTCACGCAACTGAAAGGTACTGAAAAACTTATCTTCATTGTTAAGTATGCGCCGCTGGTTTTCGAGATAAAAACGTTGAAAACCGGTTAGCTTTTGCCCATGAGCAACTCTTTTCATCCCCTGCCTGACAAAACTATTCACTTCTGGCATTTGCAAGAAACGCTTAGCTGCATAACGGTTTGTCGGTGTATCTTTTTTAATCTCTAACAGAAAATTACAGGCTTGTAGTGGTGAATAATACAGCGCGAAGGCATCGGGATTTTGCCCCATCTTGGTAAACCATTGCGGTGAAACAATAACCACGGCCTTTTTGCCCTTAAGCTGCTCGGGCGTGCCCTGCATTTCCAAAAAGTGCGCTAAGGATTGACTGCCTGGCCCACCTAACAAAAATGGCCGGTAATTGCGGTGATATTTTTGCGCGATTACACTCGGATGCAACGGATCAAGCCGTGACAATTCACTTGAACCATAAAAAGGCACATAACCCTCTTTATAAGCATCTTGTTTCATTAAGGAGCCCTTAAAAATGGTAGTTGTTTGCGAATTCGCAGCTTGATAGATCGCACCTTGCGAAAAAGTCCGCTCCCACGGCAATAAAAAGATGACCAGTAACAGGACTGCAGCGCAAAGTACCGGGCCAAAAATCTGCCACAGCCGGCGTTTGTTACTCATTTTCTAAATTTTCCACCTTTGCCACAATTTTATTAGGCGTGTCCCATTCATTTCTGTCAAATTCAGAAACAGGTACATCAATTTGGAATTTTTCCTGCAAATTTAACAACATTTGCACACTGGCCATTGAATCCATTAAACCGTTGGCAAAAATATTTTCATCCATTCTGTCTGTTAAATCTTCACCAGTTAAATCTTGTAAAATTGCTAAAACTTCTTTTTTGGTATCCATGATAAAAACTCCTTAATAATTCACTGCTTATTTCCAGCCAAACCATAATTGGCTGAGGAACCCTGAAAAAATCAGGAAACTGAAACAAACAACATTAAAAGTAACAAAAATTGCCAGCCATTTCGTATATTTGTTCGATGGCAATTTATCTTTGTGCTTCTTTTTAAACCGCAGCCAACAATCATTGATGATGATAGCGAAAGCATGGAATAAGCCGTAAACAATGTAGTACCAGGTTAACCCATGCCAGAAGCCCATTACTAAGAATAATAACAGATAAGCTGCTTGAGATAGTCTAACGGGATTTTTGAACAGCTTTTTCTTCATCGCAAAGAAGGTAAACCGCATATAGATGTAGTCGCGGAACCAGAAGGACAAGGTCATGTGCCACCGATTCCAGAATTCTTTAATGTTTTGCGCGATAAACGGCTTATTAAAGTTCATTGGAGTGTGAATACCCATAAAGTAGGAAATTGACACGGCAAATAAAGAATAGCCCGCAAAGTCAAAGAATAAATACATGCTGTAGCAGTACATGTAGGCGACTACCCACCACGACAGTTTCAAGCCGCCATTAGCTGTACCTGTTATCATTGCTGCTCGCGTAATTCTAGGTAGCCAGTGGGTACCAAAGAACCAGCCCAAGACAAATTTATATAAGAAGCCTTGAAACAAATAACGTGTCGCTAGTTCTAAATCGTTTAGATATTCGCTGCGTTTAGGGGCCTTATCACATTCCTTGGCAAACCTACGGTAGCGATCAATTGGACCTGATGAAATAGTGGGAAAGAATAAGAGAAAGCGTAGATACGTTCCGAGATTAAGCTCTTTAATGGCACCATCGCGGACCTCCATTACAACTTGAACAGTCTTAAAAGTTAGGTAAGAGATGCCCAAAAATGCCAAAACGCCGGGTATCTTAGCTTGCGGAAAAGCAGTTTGCACTTTAACTAAAATCAGAGGCACAATTGCTAAAATGACGGCCAGATAGAAAACCCAGGTTTTATTTTGACTATTTTTACGCCTCCGATAATAAAGATAGCCGTAGGTGACTAGCAACTGAAACAGAACGTAGATAATCAAACTAACACCCTGTTGCCACTTTTCCGCATCAAAAATAAGAAAAAGAAAAACTAACGAGAACGCAACTTCATAAATTTTTAAACGGCGTCCCCAATACAGCCCAATAATGATTGGAATTAAACCAATCAACAAATACACAAAGTAATGCGGATTAGAGTACGGCTGCAAGTTAATGAAATTAAAATTCACTACTCGTTAACCTCCTTGATAACCGCTTTAATATCAACCTTACCATTTTGGGAGACAGGTAATGTTTCACGGTAAACATAGCGCTGCGGAATCATGTACGGCATCAGATTTTTAGTCAAATCTGCTCTAATCATCTTAGTGATTTCTGCTTCAGAATAGCGGTCTTTCACACCATCTTTCAGCTTAATTTCGGCGACAATTTGCTTGACCGTATGATCTTGGTTGTATTTAGGTGCGGCTACTCCGTGATCAACCAACTTATTCATCCCGATATAATGGTTAATTTCTTCCAGTTCAATACGGTAGCCGTTAAACTTGATCTGAAAATCAATCCTGCCCCGATAAAAGAGCATGTCGTGGTCAAAGAAGCCCTCATCACCTGAACGGTGACTCAGATATTGATCACCCGGTTTTTTAAAGAAAGCCTTAGCAGTTTTTGCAGGATTATTCATATAACCCTTCGAAGTACTCGGCCCGGTAATGATAATCTCGCCTTCATCCGGTTGATCGCCCTTAGTTTTATCAATAGTAATTTTGGTATCAGCTTTAACTTTGCCTATAGGCAGACGGTCATATTTTTTTAAAACAGCATCAGTAATTTCTACTTGAGTGACTGCGACCGTAGTTTCAGTTGGCCCGTAAGTGTTAAAAATACGCGTCTGGGGAAATTTCTTTTTTAACATTACCACTTCGTTATGTGGCAATTCTTCACCGCAAAACATGAAATGAGTCAGGTTTGGATGGTGCTTTTCGTCAAAAGTTTTATCCAGAAAACACATTTGCGCAAATGAAGGTGTCGAAACCCAGACGTTAAATTGCAAATTGGGCAGCGTCTGAAACAGCTGGGCAAAATTTTGCGTGACTTCATGTGGCAGAGCAACTAACTTCCCTGCTCCAACTAAAGCGGGATAAAGACTCATCACTGAAAGATCAAATGAATATGGCGCTTGGGATAAAAATGCTGGATGCTCTGGCAGATCAAAATCCGTCATTTCCCAATTGATAAA
The DNA here is from genome assembly GCA_946482425.1 of uncultured Lactobacillus sp. The sequence continues at coordinate 13,225 of CAMLRO010000030.1, read as the reverse complement.
GCTAAGCAGATTATTATGACTAATTTGCACCCCTTTAGGCTTGCCACTGGTGCCTGAAGTAAAAATGATGTAGAAGTTGTCATCACCTTGAACAAAGTTCGCAGTGTCAGATTCAAAGTCTCCTTTTTCTACATCAGCAGGATGCACTACTTTAATAGGTGGTAAATCAATTTCAGGCAGATCGTCAATCGCTAGAAGCGCTTCAGCGCGGGAAACATCTTGGATCATAACTATCCGTTCAGCATTAGAGTAACTGGCAATGGGAATATAAGCATGCCCCGACTTGACACAACCCAAAAAACTGGCAACAATTTCGAAGTCTTGGCCGCCCCAGATCATAACTGGGCTTTGAGGCGAAAGACCTAAATTGGCAATTTTATGTGCCCACTCATCTGAACGCTTTTTTAAATCACCATAGGTATTGGTTTTACCCAAATAATCATAGGCTATACGCTCAGGTTCTTTTTGGGCAACTTCATCAATTTTTTCAATTACATTTTTAATCATATTAACGTACCATCTTAAAATTCATTATAAATAAAGTGAACGGAAGTAAGGCCGCTGTATTGATACAAATAGATTAGTACCAGTAAAATGACGCAATAGATAATTGTCGTCAAAATAAACTTACCCACACGTTTACCACGTGAATCAGTTTTTTCTTTTTTAGCCATAATTTCAGATCTCTTTCAAATATCAATAAAATGTACTATCGAATATAGTACTACTAAAGATTTCCAACTAAAAAAATCGTCATCAACTTTTACCAAATTTAAATATTTTCCTAATACTATTCGCTATTCAGTTTACGGCAAGCGTGATATGCAAAACCTAGCGGAATTGCCACAATAACCGGTCCAAATAACAGTGCGATTAATATCAGAATAAAAATATTTTTTTCTTTGAGCCAGCGCTCACTTAACGCAGTGGTCAGAATATAGACCGCAAACAAAATTGTGAAAACCAGTTCCGCTAAAAAGAGATATCTCAAGGGACTTTGACCAATTCGCTGGTAGAACAATAATAAGTTGGATGCTGGTAGTAAACAAAACCAACCTGAAAAACGTAACCAGAAAGTAATTTTTTTACGGTAATCTTGCTTTTTCATATTTCTCCTTAGGCTTTAATTCTATTATTTGAAATAAAGTAAGTCCAATTATAGCAATGAGACTTGTAACAAACAATTTTGCAGTAATCTAAAATTTGCATTTTTCCTACTTTCGTCATACTTTTTTCACATTTTATAGTTATACTGAAAATGTGATATAGGAAACATTTGCTTTTTTCTTATATCACACTCAACTTTTTGTTTTTCATTCATACTCCTCCAAGTATAATAATGAAAAAACCGAAATGACTTTACAGGTCATTTTCATATCTATCCCTTTCGACTCACGTGCGTTACGTGAGTTTTTCTATGCTCTTAAACAGTTCTAAAGAAATTCTTTACTCTTTTATAAGAGTTTTTCTACTTTAACTTCATATTTTAGAGATATCATTTTAAATGTAGTAAGCAAATAGCAAGCTTACTACATACTCCCACTTTTTTATTTCATTCATTCTTACTCCTTCAAAGTAGATGAAAACTAACAGGCCCGCAGATCTTGCGGGCCTTTTTTCTTTGTTATAGGATTAAATTTGAACAATTATTATTTTTCATGATGAAAGGTTTATATTTAATGTTTTCACCCACAATCAAACACTTATTGGAAGAAAAATCAGGTTCTTTCATTATTCCTGCCTCTCGCATCGCTTTTGTTGAAGACGACAACCCTTTATATCACGCATTTATGATTCTGACGCGTGTCAAATATTCAAAAATTCCGGTTCTTGACCGTCAAAGCCGCGTTGTTGGACTTTTAAGTTTGGCAATGATTACAGATAAAATGATGGAAACAGACAACATCTCACTTGAACCATTAAATAAATTGCAAGTGCGCGATGTCATGCAGACAAAATTTGACAAAATTAACTTTGTGCAAACGACTTTAGAAACGCAATTGCACTTACTTGTTAACAACGCCTTTCTACCCGTTGTTGATGATTATGGCGTTTTTCAAGGGCTGTTAACTCGAAGAGAATGGATTAAGGCTTTTAATTACATTGCCCACAATTTTGAAAGCAAGTATCAAGTTACTCCTATTAATAAAAGCAAACGATTATAAAATATACTGTTAATTTATGATTATTTATTACTTTTTAGTGTACTTTATTCTAAACTAGACTATAATAAAAAGTAGCAGGGAACAACGTGTTGTTATTTCCTTATATGGCTATTTGGTTGATATGCTATTAAAATTTCAATCATTTTTAGTATGTATTTTTAAATATATACACAATTACAGATATTCTGAATTTTAATTAGGAAATAAATAACACTTTGCTAAATTAGTTAATAAGTTTTATTGGTAATCCTAAAGTATTTGGAAAAGAAGAACACTAATATGGCAAGTAAAATGATTTCTGAGCAACTAACTTTTTTGGTAAGCGCAATTATTAAAAACTGGACTTATCCTAATGGTCAAGAATTATCGTTAAAAGAGCGGTCTGAATTGGTTGCTCAGCTAAAAGAACTGACCGCAAATTCAAAAAATATGGATGAAGTAACAAAAATTACTGAGGCTTTTTATAGAGATAAGGTAAGTAAAAGATTCAAATCAGTGGATTCAAACTTTTCTTGGATCTTTATGATCTTGCAGCATGAATTAGTATCAGCTACCCGGTTGCATGCTCTTTTGCTAGACTTGGCACGTGAAGAACACTTTTCGGAAAAAGGAATAGAGAAAATTGACCACTACTTTGCTGAAACCGATGATTACGGTGATAATGACAACTTTATTACCATGTCTTCTTCTGACATAATTGATTCTATCGGCAGAACGAAAATCTTTCAAATCACCCCAATAAATGATGACGATAAAAAATCTTCAAAAAATCTTCATCTTGAAACTAACTCAAAACAAAATAAACAAAGTAAGCAATTCAATAAGATTATTAAACTTAAAGATTATTAAATTAATGAAGGTGTTTAGTTCTCCACCTTCTTTTTTTATGCTAAAAATTATATTCTAATTTAGACTTATTCTAAATTAGTGTTAAAATAAAAATTATACTATTTTAGGAGGAAGCAATTAATGAGTTTAAAACGTCAATGGAAATTTATCCTGGTGTTAGTCGTTGGAATTATTGGTTTGTTTTGCCAATTTGGTTTGAAAGCAAAAAGCCTGTTTCAGTTAGGCAGTTTACAGTTCCCCATTCAAGCAATTTTGATTGATATTATCGGTATTATGATGGCAATTTCTTTATTATGTGAAATTGCTAGCGACTTTAAGTCAGGGCGTTATGGTGTTGACATTTTAGCCGTGATTGCTGTCGTTTCTACAATACTAATTGGAGATATTTGGGCCGAATGGATGATCTTGGTCATGATGACGGGTGGTCAAACACTGGAAGATTATGCCACTGGTCAAGCAGATAAAGAATTGCGCTCCCTTTTAAGCAATTCTCCAACAATTGCCAATAAAATAGTTAATAAAGAATTGGTTTCTGTTGATGTTGACCAGTTAACAATTGGAGATCACGTTCTGATTAAGCCGGGTGAACAAGTTCCAGTTGATGGTAAAGTAGTTAGCGGAGAATCAAGTTTTGACCAGTCATCATTAACAGGAGAATCAGTACCTGTTAATAAAAAAATTGGTGATGAGCTAATGTCAGGCTCAATTAATGGTAGTGTTGCGGTAGAAATGACCGTTACTAAAAAAGCCAGTGATTCAGAATATCAAACAATTGTTTCACTAGTTGAATCTTCACAAGCACAACCAGCAAAATTTGTTAAAATGGCTGACCGTTACGCTGTGCCTTTTACAATTATTTCCTTGGTAATCGGAATTGCTGCCTGGATTCACTCTGGCAATCCTGTTAACTTTGCAGAAGTTATGGTTGTTGCCTCGCCTTGTCCTTTATTAATAGCTGCACCTGTAGCCTTAGTATCAGGCATGAGCTCAATGTCAAAACACCACATCATAGTTAAGTCTGGTCCTACTTTAGAAAAATTAGCTACGGCTAAAACATTTGCGTTTGACAAAACTGGCACACTAACAGAAAACCAGCTGGTAATTGATAAAATCATTCCAGCAAATAATGGTGCTGCTTTTAGTCCAGAAACTTTGCAAAGCTATGCTACCAGTGTAGAACAACAGTCTAGCCACATTATTGCCAATTCATTAGTAAATGTAGCTGATAAAAAACTTTTAAAACCAGCAACAGATATTAAAGAAGCTACCGGTCAAGGAATCAGTGGTACGGTAGAAAATCATTTAGTCAAAGTTGGTAAATTACAATATGTTAGCCCTGAAACGAAAACTGCTCCAGTCAACGCTACTGCTGTTTACATTTCCATTGACAACAAGTATGCTGGTTGCATTACCTTTAAAGATCAAGTTCGTCCGGAAAGTGCAGAAACAATAGCACGCTTGAAGCGTCAAAGTGGTGCTCATATCATGATGCTAACCGGAGATCATAAAGATGTCGCTGATAAAATTGGTCAGTCTGTAGGTGTTACTGATATCCGTTACGACTTATTACCAGCAGAAAAAATTGCTGCTATTAGGGATGTCAAAAATGAAGATAGACCAGTAGTAATGACGGGTGATGGTATCAACGATGCACCTAGTTTATCAGCTGCTGATGTTGGTATTGCTATGGGGGCAAAAGGTGCTTCTGCTGCCAGTGAAAGCGCGGATGCCATCATTATGGTTAATGATTTATCAAAAATTAATGATGCAGTGGCAATATCCAAGCATACTATGAAAGTTGCTAACATTGATGTTTTAACCGCTATTACGATAGTAGTTATTATCGAATTGATTGCTTTTACCGGTATTATTCCTGCTTTTTGGGGAGCAATTCTACAGGAAGTTGTTGATATGATTTCGATCAGCCTTGCGCTATTAGCAAAAACCACTCCCAAAAATCCTGCACAAACCGGCATTAAAACCTCTAAGTAAACTTTAAAATGTTTTCAACTAAAAAGCCTGATAAATTGCATTTAATATCTGATGCAAACTTATCAGGCTTTTTTATACAAAACCCAGTGAATTAAAAAGCATGTGCGACAGCATTGAATAGCGCAGATCCCTGGTGGTTGTGTAAACCCATGCTAATACACAGCCTAGTGCCCAATAAACTAATATGTATTTAGTTAGTCCGGGATCATGAACATAGCCAAAAATAAAACCACTTAGAATTATCCCCAGCCACTTATTTAATTTGTTCTTTTCTTTAAAGAAAGTATTGAAGAATAATCCCCGAAAGATGAGCTCCTCAAACATCGGTCCCACTATAATAACCATTACCGGATAGAAATAACCTGACTGACGGGAAATTTGATCAAGCAAATTTTGATTGGTGGAAGTTTGTTCAAGACCCAGTCCCAAAGCAAACTGAACGACCGCACTAGCTATAATCAGCATGAATGTTCCTAAAAGGGCAATCAATATTTTCTTGAAATGCCAATGTGGCCTACTATTGTAGTTCCATTTGTTACTTTGCTTTAATTGCATGCGATACAGGAAAAAGATTAATAACAAAGTTATAATTGTAATTGCCAGTACCAGAATAACAAAAGAAGAACTAGTTAATCCCAGTCTTTTTTTTAATTTAAAAGGATAAAAGTAAAATTGTTGTACGAAGCTGTAGATTATAAAAGCAGCAATCATAGTAATTATATTGCCTAAGAAATAAAAAATTTTCTTCATCATGTTTACACCCTTTTCATATTAAAACCAGAATAGTCAGTTAACAGCAAGTTTTCATGGCATGCGCCACCAATTTATTAAGACCAGTTTGAAACAAAATATTGCCTACTAAATTATTTCCCAGGAAATAACTTTATTATTTTATCATATTTTAATTTACTAGGACTTTTTATTCATCTTTATTATAATAGACTTAGTTTTAACATCTAAGGTAGGTTATTATGATCAGAATCTTTGAAATATTAAACCAAAACCGCTCTTTTATAATTCTATCGCTTATTATGCTGACATCTTTTGCAGTCTTTTTAATCTCATGGTTAAAAGAACCACGCAGATTACTTAATGGCATTTTATTTACCATTTTTTTACTGATGCTAGGTGTGTGGCTGACAGTGATGATTTTATCTACCAGTATTCGGCCGCTCATATTAGCTTATGAAATTATAATAGTGCTGTTTATAGCGGCAATAACTCTGATGGCGGCTTTTTCATGGCTGTTTTTCTTGTGGAATGCCTACATTGTATGGAAAAGGGAAAGTCATACTCTATCTAACCTTTTAACTTTATTTATTGGTATCGGAATAATAGTTATTTGGCTCATTGCATTGATTGGTCCCTTTAGAAATCTGCCTTCTTGGGTAAGAATTCTGTTGTATGCCCCTACTGGTGTCTTAGATTATTTACTTTTTGTTGCCTATGATTTTTTAGTCAATCTCACGCTTTATCAAATTGTACCAAGACAGTATGATCAAGACTACCTAATTGTCTTAGGAGCAGGACTTTCACACGGTGAAACTGTTACACCATTATTAGCAAGTCGCATTAATCGCGCCATTGAATATGCTCAAAAGCAAGTTACTAAGGGAAGAAAAATGCCTAAACTGATCATGTCCGGTGGTAAAGGCGGAGATGAAAAAGTTTCTGAAGCTCAAGCTATGACCGAATATGCTATCGCACGCGGGATTGAGCCTAACCAAATCTTACTTGAAGATCGTTCCAAAAATACTTTCCAAAACATGAAATTTTCTGCCCAAGTGGCAGCAAAAGATTTTGGGAGTAAAGACTACAGAGCTAAGTTTTTCAGTAATAACTATCACATTTTCAGGGCTTCTCTTTATGCTAAAGCAGCAGGTTTAAACGCAAATGGCGTAGGTTGCTATACTCGTTTCTATTTTCTACCTAATGCTATTGTGCGCGAATTTGCGGCAGTTTTACTCTTAAAAAAGAAAAGGCACATTGTTGCCATCCTCTTAATTATTCTCTTCTTCATTATTTACGCTTTATTTGATTTAACTGGTCTTATTCATTAAAAAATTTAATTAGCAGAATTATTATCATTAGAAAAAATAAAGTTTGGTCTTAAAAACAACTTCTTTTGGCTTTGCGATTTTATAAATGTTAAACTATCTCTTATTAATTAATTATTAAAAAGAAAGAGAAAAAGACATGCTGCAGTTAAAAGATTTACGTAAATCATATCATGTCGGTGATACTGTCACCCATGCACTTGATGATGTTTCCATATCTTTTCGTAACCAGGAATTCGTCGCAATATTAGGACCTAGTGGTTCTGGTAAAACAACGCTCTTAAACGTTGTGGGCGGACTTGATCGCTATGATAGTGGCGATCTAGTTATCAATGGTAAATCCACTAAGAATTTTAAAGAAACAGATTGGGATGCTTATCGGAACAATTCCGTTGGTTTTGTTTTTCAAAATTATAATCTGATTTCACATTTATCAATCATTGCTAACGTCGAATTAGGAATGAATCTGTCTGGCGTTTCGGCTGCGGAAAGACATCAGCGGGCAGTCAATGCCTTAACGCAAGTCGGATTAAAGGATCATATTTCTAAAAACCCCAACCAGCTTTCTGGTGGGCAAATGCAGAGGGTTGCTATCGCTCGTGCTTTAGCAAACGATCCTGATATTCTGCTTTGCGATGAGCCTACGGGTGCTCTTGACACCAAAACTTCTGAGCAAATCATGAAATTAATCAAAGAGCTGTCAAAAGACCGCCTAGTAGTTATGGTTACCCATAATTCAGAGCTCGCTCAAGAATATGCAACCAGAATCGTCAATTTTAAAGACGGCAAAATTTTAAATGATTCCAACCCCTTCACTCCTGAAAAAGAAAAAGATACTTTTAAATTAAAGCGGACAAAAATGTCCTATTGGAATGCTATTAAATTAAGCTTTACCAATATCATGACTAAAAAAGGCAGAACCACCTTAACTGCCTTTGCCTCAAGTATCGGCATTATTTCTATTGCAGTTGTATTGGCTTTGTCTAACGGTTTTCAAAAACAGATTGACACGACGATGAGTAAAGCACTGGCTAAATATCCCGTTACCATCAATCAAACTGCTACGGATGCTAGCAGTGTGCAAGACCGCAATGAATCTGATAAAAATGTCAAAAATCACGGCTATATCACAATTGAAAAAGATAGGCTGCAAGAGTCAACTCACCAAAACAAAATTGATCAAAAATACGTTAATTACGTTAAAAAGATCAATCCTAATTATGCCAACAGCATTTCATATCAGCGCGGCGTTAATTTAAATATCTTGACGCGTAAAAACCATAAAGTTAAGCCTGTGCAGTTTTCGCCAATCTCCGCTGATTCAAACGGCTCACAGGCTGCTGCTCAGATGCGCATGCAGGCAATTAGTGCCACTGGTCTGGGCTCTTCCGTCTTTCCTACTACTCTAAGAAAAAGCAAAAACAATTTTTTAAAAGAAAATTACCAATTATTGTCTGGTGTTTGGCCAGATAAGTCCACTGACCTGGTTTTAGTGACTGACAACAAAAACAAGCTAAATATTAATATCCTTAAAAACCTTGGTTTAAAAGTTAAAACAGGAGAAAGGTTAAAATACCAGAAGCTAGTTGGGCAAAAATTTAAAATTGTCGCTAACGATGATTATTATCAAAAACTGCCTACTGGAATGTTCATACCGCAAAAAGTAAGCAATTCTATGTATGAGCATAGTAAAACTACTCTCCGAATTGTTGGTGTCATCCGACCTAAAAACGAAAATTCGATGGCTCTTTTATCATCTGGAATTGCCTACAGTGATCAGCTGGCACAAAATATTATTAAGAAAAATAAGAATTCAGCAATAGTAAAAGCCCAAAAGAAAACCACTCAAAATGTGATGACTGGTCAAAATATGAATGCACGGGAAAAGAAGCAAATGATGCAGTCAATTGGTGGTTCCACAATTCCAACCAGTATCATGATTTATCCTAACGATTTTGATGCTAAAGACAAAGTGCTTGATTATTTAGATAAGTGGAACAAGGGCAAAAAGAAACAAGATAAAATTATCTATACTGACATGTCAAGTGCTGTAACTTCAATGACTGGTGGATTGCTAAATGGTATTACTACCGTCTTAGTTGCTTTTGCCGCTATTTCTTTAGTAACTTCAATGATCATGATTGGAATTTTAACTTATACTTCTGTTTTGGAAAGAACCAAAGAAATTGGTATTTTGAAGGCCTTAGGTGCACGCAAAAAAGATATCACCCGTGTCTTTGATGCAGAAACATTTATATTAGGTATCTTTTCCGGCGTGTTGGGTGTATTCATTGCCTGGCTGCTGGTATTCCCGATTAACTCTGTTCTCTACTCCATTACGGACCTATCTAATGTGGCACAACTAAATCCGGTGCACGCAGTAGTATTAGTTTTTATTTCCACTATTTTGACAATGATTGGTGGACATTTGCCTGCACGTATGGCAGCTAAAAAGGATGCAGCAATTGCATTGAGAAGTGAATAATTAATAATTACTAATGAGTTCAATTAACGTGTGTTTCACATGTAACATTAATTGAACTCTTTTTATATTTAAAAAATAGTAATTAATGCACTTTATACCAGTTGACAAATTGGCATATACCAATTTATAATTAAGGTAACAAACATGGAGGCGTAAATAAAATGAAAGTAATTATTACAAGTGACAAGTCTAATGGTAGTAAAAAGGGCTTTGAAATTTTTGAAAAAAGTATCGCTAATGGTGCCAAAGTTATTGGCTTAGCAACTGGCTCTACTCCTGTTGCTTTATACCAAGAATGGGTTAAGAGCGACATGGATACGAGTAACCTAACCAGCATCAACCTTGATGAATATGTTGGTTTAGCTCCTGACAATGACCAAAGCTACCATTACTTTATGCAAAAATACTTATTCAATGAAAAGCCATTTAAGAAGACTTATGTACCAGATGGTATTAAAGCAATCAAGGATCCTGAAGGAGCTTCAGACGATTACAACAAGATAATTGCAGAGAATCCAATTGATATCCAGTTATTGGGCATTGGTAGAAATGGACATATTGCCTTTAATGAACCAGGAACATCATTTGATTCCGTTACCCATGAAGTAAAACTGACAGACAATACTATTAAAGCTAACTCACGTTTCTTTGATAACATTGATGATGTGCCAAAGACTGCAATCTGTATGGGAATAGCTAACATTATGTCTGCAAAAGAAATTGTGGTAATGGCATTTGGCGACAATAAAGCTGATGCTGTGGCTAAAATGGTTGAAGGCCCAGTAACAGAAGATGTACCTGCTTCAGTTTTGCAACAACATCAAAATGTCACTGTAATTGTTGATCAGGCTGCAGCAAGCAAGTTAAGTGCTAAATATCAAAAATAATCAGTTCGTTTTTGCAAATAAAGGCGGTGCTTTACGGCACCGCTTTTTGTGTGTAAAAAATTGCAAACTGTTAATGTATATATATGGAGCATATTGTTAGTCTGTTAAAATAATCAGTATTATTATTAAGGTGAACACTGAGAGGATGGTGATAAGTTGAAAAGAATTAAGAAATGGCTATTAGTACTATGCATAATATTATTGCTACCAATTCCCGTTTACCTATTATGGGAAACCAGCAGTTTTTGGCAAAAATATTTAAGGATTAAATTACCGCATTTAGGTTCTCTTAATCCCATCTTTACATGGTACTTAATTGGTATTAGTGCAATTATCTTTATAATACTAATTATCAGTTTATTTGTCATCCTATTCTGGCCAGTCCAAAGATACTTTAATCTAATTCACAAACGTGATGGTCAAGTTAAAGTCACCTCAAAAGCTATCAACAGCTTTGTAATGAATTCGCTTGCTGATTTGCCTTACCTAAATAATGCTAAAGTTAGTTCCAAGTTAACAAAACGCCATATTAAAATCAAAATTGGCGGTGACCTTGGTGCAGGTGAAAACATTTCTGCTCTACTTGATGAATACCTTGAAGAATTGAAAAAGAATCTAAAGCAGTTGCTGGGAATTGAACAAAAGCCAAAAATTAACATCAAGTTTACCAATTATCACAAAGGGGCTAAACCTGAGAAGCGCGTTCAATAAAGGAGGTTAAGATGAAAGAAGAATATAAAAAATACCTCCCAGAAATAAGCGGTGCTGTAATTGGTTTGTTACTGGCATTTTGCTTTTTGGTACTGGGATTTTTCAAAACTATTTTCGTCATTGTAATGTTAGTCTGTGGCTTTTTAGTTGGTCATTACTGGCCGGTATTTAAAAAGATGTTGCAGAATAAATAATTTAATATAAGGAGTATATGCAATATGGTACAATCAAGTTCAAATCAAGGAAGTTCAAAACCTGAAGTTAAAGGCGATCTAAAATATGATTCAAAGGTGATTCAAAAAATCGTGGGTATTGCCTTATCTGACATTAAAGGTCTTTTAACAGTTAACGGCGGCTTTTTCTCAAATATTGCCGATAAAATTGTTAACAGTGATGATGTCACTTCAGGCGTAAATGTTGAAGTAGGCAAAAAGCAGGTAGCCGTTGATATTGAGATCGTTGCAGAATATGGCGTAGACATTACCAAGCTATATGATCAAATTAAAGAAAAGATCCAAGAAAAAGTCAAAGAAATGACCGGTCTTGATACAGTTGAAGTCAACGTTACTGTAGTTGACATTAAAACTAAAGAGCAGCATGAAAAAGATTCTGTCAGCTTACAGGACCGTATCACCGGTGCTGCTAATGACACTAAGGATAAAATCAGCGATCAAAAAGACAAAGCTCAAGATAAAGTTGAGGAAAAGAAGAAAGAAAATAGAGTTAAATAGTATTTTCAATCTCAATCGACAAATTGGAAGTAACTTATATAGTGGCATGTAACTAAAAATAGACCATTACAATATCATGCAAAAAGAAGGCCAGCTCCAACTTTAGAGCTAGGCCCTCTTTTTATTTCTGTAGAATTTTAGGTAATAGCCACATTTGCATAAAACACTATGCCCATAATCTAAAAGATTAGAGTTTCACAGCTTTTTAACAGGTCATTAAATGTAGTATTCTATCATCCCAATTCGATTACTTGATCAAACTGCTTTTTGATTTCAGGTCGCAAATGGTGGGAAATATAGATTAACGTTATGTTGTCCAAATCAAGCAGACTCTGTTCGATTTTCTGTCCATCTTTTTCGTCGATTGCAGAGGTAATTTCATCGGCCAGAATAACTTGCGGGTTACCCAACAGTTGCCGTGCTAGTGCAATGCGCTGCTTTTGTCCACCTGAAATATTGTTACCGGCGTGCTTTAAAACAGTGTCAAGACCGCTGGCATTATCTGCAACAAATTCTTCGAGACCGGCGCGCGTAATTGCAGCGTTGACTTCTTTGTCTGTTGCCTCGCGATCTAAAGTGATGTTATAGCGCAGGCTGCCATCAAAAATATACGCGGACTGGTCAATGTAAGCAATCTGCTTGTGCAGCGAACTTAAATTAAGTTCGCGATATTCATCATTATCCCAAGTAAGCGAACCTTGATATCCGGTTAATAAGCCACCAATTAATTTTACCAGGGTCGACTTACCGCAGCCTGACGGGCCAACAATGGCCACCCGTTCGCCTCGTTTAATTCTGCCGGCAACATTCGTTAAAATAGGTCTATCACTATTGGGGTAGCTGAACGAAAGGTCGCTAAATGCGATTTGCTGGGTCAAAGGAGCAGCATCCTTGTCCCCTGTCTTCTTGTGCGCATTAGCTAGTTTATTGTACTTATCAAAAATAGGCTGCACGGCCCGAATTGAAGTTAGATCAATGCTGATTTCTGTCAAGCTGCCAAAAACGTTACCGGACAATGAACCAACAATTAAAATAGCACCGATAGGAAGTTGGTTGTGAAAGGCCAGATATCCGGATTCAATGGTTAAAATAGTTTGAGCAGATATACTTATCAGGTTAATCAGTGAATTAGAGAAGGACATTTCCGTAATGTAATTAACCCGTGCCTGTCCTGCCTTATCTGATGCGGCAAAGACTATCTTATTGAGCAATTTTTGCTGACCAAGCGTGAGCAGGTTGACAAAACCCTCAAGAGCATCGGTTGCTTTTGCCGTTAACACCTCATTTTGACTACTTTGTTTTTGCGATAACTCCTCCAACTTTTTCTTAAAAAGACGGGGAAATAAAA
>CAMLRO010000029.1 GCA_946482425.1 uncultured Lactobacillus sp. | reverse complement strand
AATGTGATTACTGTAGGATCATTCTGGTTGTCACTTGGTGAATTATCATCCTTACTTGGCTTTTTATTAACTGGTTTTAACTTAGCGCCTGTAGTTTTTCCCACGTTAGCTGCCTTAATAAACTGGTTGCTTTGACCGCCGATTCTGTAAAACAACTTTTTACCAATATAAATAAGTTGGTCAACCGTAACTGTTTGGCCCTTTTTTATCTTCTTTTTCTCGGTTTTACCTTTGGCATCATAAATGTAGGCATTATGCTTTATATTAGCTTTCGTTGTAGCTGCAGGTTTTACAACCTTCTTACCATTAACATAGCCAACGTTGGCTGCCTTAACGTAGGCATTGCCACCCAAATTATAATATTCCTTATTTTTGATTGTAACTTTCTCACTAAACGTCAAGGTAATACCTTTGCCTATTTTGGTATTCTTAGCACTACCCATATAAGTCTTCAATCTCTTGCCATTTTTGTCATAAACATAAGCATTATGACTCAACTTAATCGTATTTTGCTTTGAATTGTTGTTTCTCTTCGTAGCAACCTTGTCAGCAGCTTGAACAACAGTAAATTGACCTGCTCCTATTACAGGGCTAACACCAATTAACGCAGCAGCCGATATCATCATAAATTTATGACTAAATTTCATTTTGCTTCTCTACCTCGTTATTTATAAAAATCTATCAATATATAATATTGTATACTAAAAAATGATTGACATAAACAATGTAAAACATTGCTTACTTTTTCTTAATACTCTTGCATAAATGTAAAATAACCGCAAAATTTATTTCACTTATCTTACAAGTTGCAATTTTTAATTAACTCACAGTTTTTGTTTACTACCTAATTTAAATATAAATTTAAGCCATTAAGCGCAACTACTTATTATATATTCATAAATACTATACTAAAATACTTTTATAATAGTTATCCCATTTTTGAAAAATGTTTTTTGTTATTTTTACTAAAAATATTAATATTAAGGTACTCTTTGTTATATTAATTTTTTTCTTGCCATTATTGCTTCAATTTGTTTTATTCTATATTTTATTAATTTTTTATAGTTTATTTTGTAAATTGTGTTATTTATAAAATAATACAAAATAAAATTCAAATATTGACATTTGATAAATTGTCAAGTAAATTTATAGTTGTATAGTATTTAAAATAAGAAAGGACATACAAATATGCTAGGAAAGAATAATAACAATGAACGGGTGAAAAAAATGGCAATGCAAGATAAGCAAGACCATTTCTCAATTCGCAAGTTGAGTATTGGTGCCGCTTCTGTATTGCTTGGCTTTACCTTTTTTGGTTTAAATAGCAAGACAGTTAAGGCTGATACTGTTATTCCAACTCAACAAACTGAAGAAAATATCAAAACTCAAGAGAATATTTCACCTCAAGATACTACCACTCCTCCTGGTAGTATTAGTGATGCTCAAAATTCAACTACTGCTGTTAAAGCAGAAAAAAACAACAAGCCAGAAGACGGACCAAATTTGGCCACATTTTCTGGCTTGAGTTCGTTTTTAAGAGCTACTAATAGTGATAACAAGCAAGGTGACACTGCTAAAACAGACAAAACGGAAAATTCCACTGACAAAGCTGACAAAGCTGACAAAAATGATCAGCAAGATCCTGCCACTAACACTGAGCAAAATAGCAACCACAGTCAACAAGATCAACCTACTGACACAACAGACAGTTCAAATACAGCTGGTATAACAAATGAAGATCAGACTGATGCAGATCAAGACATTGATACTACTCCAATTAATACTATGGCGCAGGAAGACTCCAGTCCAACCAGAAGTGTAAGTACCTGGGAAGATTTTGTTACAGCCTATCAGAATCCCAATGTGAGTGAGATTGATATTACAGCTGACATTCGTTCCAATAAGGGCAATGGCCGTGATCGTTTAATCTTTCCAGGAAGAAAATTATTAATTAAGTCTGCAGGTGATGCTAAATATACTATAGATTTTAGAAGTATCCATCCCAAAATTAAGAATAATACCATTGGTGATATTACCTACGAAAATTTAACACTTAAAAGTTCCGACTTTTATGGTGTCGTTAATACTGCTGGTGGAAAGTCAGCGAGAGTAACTTTTAGGAATATTGATTTTCAAGGCTCACAATTATTATATACTGACAGTAACACCGACATTATTTTCGAAGGCACCATCAATGCGGAAACGGTTGAAATGCCTATGGAAACAGGTGGGCTAAATGATGGCAGTGATCAACAATTATTAGAGTTTACCAGCGGTAATAACAGCATTACTTTTAAAGCTGGCTGTAACTTTACCGGTGCAACATTTGGCGGTACCGTGATTGAAATGAAAAGGAAAAACAACGTTCTTAATGTTGAAGATGGAGCTGTTGTTAACCTTATTCCACTTAAGACATATAACGGGAAAAATGGTGCCAATAATGGTCAATACGGCGCAAATAGCGCAATTTTTCTTGCTGACGGTGGCCAAGTAAATGTTAACGGCACAGTGAACATTAGCATTGGTGAAAGTGAAAAGGTCAAGTACACTGGAGTGCAAAACGATGCACAAGCAAGAGCCATTTATGTGAAAAAATCCACATCAAAAGACACAGTATCCAAAATTAACATTGGTAGAGGCGGCACTATTAACGTCAACACAAACGGCAATATTTCTACTAAAAATGGCCAACACTTAATTTATGTAGGTGGTGACTTTACCATTCACTCAGGCGGCGCCTTAAAAATTACCGGTGAAAACATGGGTAAATACTCAGGTACCTTAGTACAGATAGACGGTAAAGCCAATGTCCAAAATGGTGGTTTTGAAATTCAACTGGTTGGTGATGCGGGTACTGGAGCAATTAAACTGGTTGATGTTGCAAAAACTGGTCAACTGATTGTTAATAACCCTACTTCTCTGGTTTTGGACGCTCATTTGAATACAAACGACGCAACCAGCGTTATAGGTGATAACAAAATCACAGTCACCAATGTGCGACAGTTATTAAACCTTAATGATATTTTAGGTCAAACAAATGGAAGTCAGAACAATTTAGTGTTACCCCCTTTTCACGTTCTACAGGTTGAAAAGGCTAATAAAACAATCACTGTTAATAAACTGGAATTATTAAACGGCATGAGACAATTTGACCTTGAACAAGTTAAAAAGGACAACCCTAAACTTGGTGAAATCCTTAATAATCTACAAAAAATTAGTAAACTCCTTGCAGATAACAATCATAAAACTTATGATGAGCTCTTTGATGCTGTCATTGAAGCGGCTTTTTCCAATAAGGATAATCCAGGCTACAATAACATCAGATTTATACCGGCTAACCCAAGTGGTTTCTTAGACATAGACCCGGCAAACGTTATAGTAACTGATCAAGAAGATGGTTCGAAAATCATCAAGGGGCAGGTATTAAACTATGTTCCTTCAAATGACGGTCCAGCTAGTGACGGCTTTTTCCAAAGTGTATTACCAGGTGGTACTGAGGCCTATGTTTTAGCCAGTTTCAAGGATAGTGGCGTTTACAAAAATGGTCAGGCTATTATTAATTCATCAATACCTAACCCTTATGCAGACACTATTGACACATACCGCGGCGAAGCAAATGACTTGGCACTTTTACCGACTAAATTTGCCGCTCAAGTTGCTGCAGATGGCACTTTTACCATTACACTTGCTCCTGAAATTACCACCAAGATGGCTAAAGACGCTACCATTCAGCTAACTCCTCATGCGAACTTTATTGATTATAGTCCATTAGACATTGCTGATGGTATTCGCCCTACTATAGTTAGTCTGGGGATCAAGCCTTTTAGTGAAATACAACAAGAGGCTGCTCAGGCAATTAAAGATGCAATTAGCACAGCTAAAGCCAATAAGCCAAAAAGTTTAACTGAAGATCAGGAAAAAGCATTTACAGATGCAATGAATGAGGCTGCCAAGTATGCTGCCAATATTCGGGATGACAATTATGAGTCTGATAAATCAGTTTACGGAGTACAATCTTCCAAAACTGCGATCAGTGAAATAAATAATAGAAAAAAGACGGCTTTAGACATAGTGGCAAAGGCTGTACAAGTAGCTAAAGGTCAAGCAGACTTTGAAAAAGCAAAATCTGATGCAATTACGAAGTTAACTCAACAGGCCAATGATCAAATTTCTAAGTTTCCTTCACAAGCACAAACAATAATTAATGCAAAAGATCAAGCCATAAGCAATGTACAAGCACCTGAAACAAATAACACTAATATTGAACAAGTTGTCAATGATGGTATTACTGCTATTAACCAGGCGGGCAAAGATTATCGTGATAATGTTAAAACCGATATTAATCAATCTATTACAAAAGCCGAAAAGGCAATTGATGAAGTCGCTAAAGACGAAAATGTCAAATCGCCTGTTGACGAATTAATTACCGGCTTAAAAGACAGATTAAAAAGACCAAAAGAAATTGTCGCCACTGATGGTGATCTTGATCAAGACGATAATGAAAAAGCCATTGATAACCACCAAAAAGAAGCAAAGGATGCAATTCAAGGTGTACAAGATACTGTTGATGCTATCAAAGCTTTAGAAGAAGCTGCTAAAAAGCAAATAGCTCAACATGCAGATGATAAAGAGGACATCCAAGGTGCTTTAAATCAAGCTATCAAAGATATTATTAACAGCAATAACCCTAAAGATGACGTTAACAAGGGCCTTGACAATATTAATGGCACACATGCCAACAAGGAAAGAGAAAAGGCAGCAAATGATATTAGTGAAGCTGCTGCTAAAGCGATAGAGCGGATTAAAAACTCTGGTTTATCTGAAAATGAGCAACAGCCATACCTTGATGAAGTAGAGCAAGTGGTTGCTGATGCGACAGCTACCACTGGTGATACCGGTAAATCTATATACGGCACTGATGACGATGAAATTATCAATAAGAGAAAATCTGCTGCTGAGAGTTTAATCAATAAAGCTGCTGCTAAGTCTGAAATTGTTGGTTATACCAAAGGCTATGAAAATATCTTAGGCAAAGTAGAAAAGGCCGAGACAGCTATGAAAGATGCATTAACTGCAATTGATAGAATTGAAGATAATGCTGATAGCAGCCAGAATATTACTCAAACTGTAAAAACGGCAAAGGATAATATTTTAAATGCATTTAAAGAAGGCGCTAAAGCTCAAGTTAAGGCTGATGCAGATACGGCTAAAGGTAATTTAGGAGTTGCCAAAGAAACTAACATTGATAGCGCAGTCACCAATGCTGGTAAAACGATTGATAGTCACAGTTCCGCTACTGACATCAAGCAAGACATTATTGACGGTAAAAAGAATGTTTTAGACGCGTATAAATCTGCTGCTAAGAATCAACTGGAAGCAGCCAAAAAAGCCGTTGTTGATAAAATTCAAAAGAACCCTAATTTAACGGCTAAAAATAAAGATGAAGCTGTAAACAAAGCTAATGACTTGCTTACTGGAGATCAGGGCTATAATGGCCGCATTGATAAGGGAGAAATTCTAGCAGATGTTGATGAAGCTACTAAAGAAGGTACTGCTGCATTAAACGATTTACTTAATGAACAGAATCTCAAGGGTCAACGCAATCAGGCTATAACAGATATTCAGAATGCTAAAGACAAAGCCATCTCCACGATTACCAATGATAATAATCTGAGTGCTGAAGACAAGACCAAGTATCAAGATTTAATTAATGCTGCCGCTGATACTGGTATTGCTAATGTCACTCAAGATGATAATGAAACTGCAATTGAAACTGATAAAAACAATGCTATTAGTAATATCACAGACTATCTGGAGAATGCTGCTAATGCTGGTACAAACAATTTAGACCAACAGCGCCAAGCAGCAATTACAGAAATTGAAAATGCAGCTAAAGCAGCTAAAAATAAAATTGATAGCTTTGACGATACTGATTTAAGTCCAGAAGCTAAACAACATTATAAAGAAGCTATTGATAAAGACTTTAATAATGCCAAGGCTTTAATTAATGCCGCTAAAGACATCGACGGTGTTAATTCCGCCAAGCAAGCTGCTAAAGACAGTATTAACAAGGATTTGGCTGCTGCACAATTGATAGTTGCAAAATCTCAGGCAAATAAGGCTTTGCAAGCTGAAAGAGAAAAAGACTTAGGTATTATCAACCAAGCTTTTGAAGACAACAAAATTGATAGCGACCAAAAAGATGCTCTAACTAATAAGATTAATGGTTTCTATGAAACAGCCGTAGGCAAAGTCTATAACGACTTCACCACCGAACAGGTAGTCAAAGATAGAGATGACGGTATCGATGCTATGGCCAGTGTTGCTGGAAGTATTGCCGACGAACAAGCAAAATTCTTAGAACAACAAAAAGATGATGCTTTAACTAACGAAGATACTGGACTTAATGCCCTGGCAGAAAAAATTCGTGCAGATATCGAAAAGGATCCTAACCTCTCTGGAAAAGAAAAGAATGGCTACTATGACGAAATTGATAATGCTTTAACAACAGCAAAAACTAATATTCAAAATGCTGATACTAAAGAAGAAATTGATTCTGCAGCTAATGCTGGTCGAGAAGCACTAAATAAGATTCGCGATAAAGCAGCATTACAGTCTAACAGAAACGCCGCTCTGAAAGAATTACTGGGTGTTTATAACGAAGTCAACGATAAAATTTCCGGCTTACAGAATGTCAACAGTACGACTAAAGAAGGCCTAATTAAACAGTTAACCAATTACTATGATGATGCAGTTGCCAAAGTAAAGAACGCTGCCATTGATCAAGTTGATACTGAGAAGCAAGAAGGCATCGATAATATGCGTAAGGTAATCAGGGATGCCCAAAGCCTTGATACCAATATTAATATTGCCAAAGAAGATATCGATAATCATGCTAAGCAAGCAATTGATGAAATTAATCAGTCTTCAATGTCGGATGCTGACAAGACAGAGACTATCTCAAAAATCAATAATGAAAGAGATAAAGCTAAGCAGAATATTGAGTCACAAAAGACTAATGAGGCAGTTGACGAGGCTAAAAAAGATGGTAGAGATGCTATTGATCAAGTCGTAGCAGATGCAACTACTGCCGATTTGGAAGATGCCAAAAATAACAGCGAAGATACTATCAACAGCGCAGCTCAAGAAGCTATTAACAGATTGAATTCCTCCTATAATTCTCTGAGCGCTGAAGAAAAAGCAGACGCTAAATCACAATATGATAAGGCAATTACGGACATTAATCAGGCTGCTAATAGTGCCATCAGCAAATTACAAAACGTCAAAACCAAAGAGGATGTCAATAAAATCACTACCGATGCTATTACTGCAATCAATAAAGCTGAAGCTAGTGGCAACTTGGCAATTACCAAAGCCCAAGCAAGAAAAGCTATTAAGGATGTCGCAAGCGAAGTCAAGAGCAGTCTAAAAGATAAGGCAGATCAAGAAAGTGTTGACTCAATCGTTGGGACTGCTAATACAGCAATTAATGCCGCCCAAGATAGTGGCACAGTTTTGGGTATTCGGGATACTACTATTAAACAAATAAGGGCTATTAAGGCAACAGCAGAATCCAATGATGCTGACAAAATTAAAAAAGCTAAAGAAGAAGCTATTAATGCACTTACTGATGAACTTAACGGTAAGCATAAAGCAGATGGTTCCCTTGATCCTGAAGCCCCCGGAATTTTAAATCAAATTGATCAAATCAAAGGTTTAAGCAAGGAAGAAAAGGACAAGTATCAGAGTCAGGCAACAAACGCATGGAAAGAAGCTGTTAACCAGGTTAACGGTCAGCAAAAGGTTACCGACATAGAATCTGCTACAATAACTGGAATAATTAACATTGATAAAGCTTTGAGCGATGCTCAATTGCAAGCCGCTAAAAATAATGCTAATAAATACCTAGATGATATTGCTAAAACAGCTGCAGACGAAATCAATAAAATAGACCAATCAGCTTTAAGTGATGAAGAAAAAGCGAAACAGATCGATTTAATTAATTCAAATAAAGACACAGCTAGCAAAAATATCAACAAGGCGCAAACTCCAGCTGATGTAGAACAAGCCAAACAGGCTGGCGAAGATGCGATTAAAGGCATTGTGCAAAATGCTAAAGATAATGCTACTTTATTGCAGGAACAAAATGCCGCATACAATGCACTGGTTGAGCAAGCTAAGAAACTGAACCAGCGCTTAAACGATGACCTGTTGCACAATAAACTTGATCAAAATCAGGTTGATGAGTTAAGCAATGCTATTAGCGCAGCTTTAGGCTCAGCTAAAACAAATATTTCTGCTGCTACTGATCAAGATAAAATCAATGCTGCTAGGAGTAAAGGTGAGTCTGCTCTTAACAACATTAGCAGTGACATTGATAAAGAAGAAGCCTTAACCAAAGCTCTAAATGATCTGCAAACTGCTGCCACTAACGCCAAGGCCAAAGCTGATGAAGCTGAAGACAGCGATATTGCTAACCAAATGAAAACGCAAATAGATCAAGAGCAAAAGAAAGCTGCTGCAAAGATTAATGCCGCTAGAAATAATAAGCAAAACACTATTACGCAAATTCAAACAGCTGCAAATGATGGCATTGCCACAATTAACAAATTGGGTGAAGACTTTGATAAGAAAAATCAAATCGTTAAGGGTTTGAAAGAATATGCCACAAATGCCAAGAATGAGATTGATGGTTTAGGCTTAGCAGGCAGTGATGTCGCTACTGGTTATAAAGATATCGATCAGGCATTAAATAATGGCATTAGTTCAATTTATGGCGGTACAAGTAATAAGCTGTCGCAGTTAGAACAAGAAGCCAAAGCTAATATTGACCAGGCCAAATTGCCTAGTCAATTAACTGCAGAAAAGAATAAGTTGATTAACAAGTTTAAGGACTATGTTAACAGTAAAGGAAAAATTGAAGATGTTGCAACCAACCTAGAGCAAGACCAAATTGATGCACTTCAAAAACAACTTGAAGAAGCCATCAAGAGAACCATTGATAAAATTGCAGGTGTTAAACTTGAAAATAATTACGAAGATGCACTAGCACAAGCTCAACATGCCGAGAAAGGAACTGCCACAGATGATTTCGGTGAAACAGAAGTCGACCGTATCTTCCAAGTTGCGCAGGAAAGTGCAGACATAGTTAAGGCTAAACAAGATGCAATCTCTCAGGTAGAACAAAAACAAAAAGAAGCTAATGATGCAATAGACAAATCAGGTTTATCGCCAGAGGATCAACAAAAGCAGAAAGAGCAAATTAAAACTATTGTTGATCAAGCGAGAACTGATATTAACTCCATTTCACAATCTGAAGAAAATGCTGAAGAAAAGATAAATAGCAGTAAAGATCAAGCAAATTCCGATATCAAAAATATTATAGATCAAGCCGCCCTAGCTGGTAAAAAGACAAAAGCTGAAGGTATTCTAAAGGATAAACAAACTAAGGCTCATACCGTAATTGATCAATCTCAATTAACTGCCGAGCAGAAGAAGGCAGCTAAAGCTGCAATTGATGATGCTTATCAACAGAGTTTCCAGAATATAGAAAAGGCTACAGCAATTAGCGACATCCCAGATGAAGCAAATATTGGTCAAAATATTGATCGTCTTTTAACTAAACCTGAAACTGGTACTGAACCAGAATGGTTTGATCATGAACAAAAGAATGCCCTTGAAGGTGCTGAAGGCGTAGATGGCCTTAACAAAGCATACGGCAAATTAAAAGACAGACTGAAAGATAAACTGTCTCAGGAATTGATAGATCGTATTGACAAGCAAATAAAAGCCATTAACGATGCTACTGATATTCCAACTGCTAGTGCAGCTTATGATGAAGCAATGACTATCATCAACAAGGAAAATGCTAAAGCTGACATTGATGAAGAAGCTGATAAAGTTAATAAGGAAATTGATGGGAATGATAAACTATCTACTGAATCAAAAGACAGACTAAAAGAGCAAATCAAAGATGATAGCCAAAAAGCCAAGGATAAAATTGATGCAATCAATGCTCCTAAAGGTGATACATCTGGCAAGAAGGAGCAGATTGATAAAATAACAGAAACCGCTAAAGATGATATTAACAGCGCTGGTAATGCCGCTAAGGATGAATCCAACAATTCGCTTAAAGAAGAGGCAAATAATGAATTAGCAGATAAACACCAAAAAGCAGTCGATGAACTAAAAGACAAATTTGGTGAAAATGCCGATACCAGCAGCGTTGATAAAGCCTACAAAGAACATTCACGTGTCAATGGTAATTCACCTGCAGATATCGCAGCAGATAAGATAGCAGCTGAAAAAGAAATAGCCAAGGGTTCAGTAACTGATACTGCTACCAACGCTAAGAATCAAGTTGATAAATTAAAGCATCAAGATGGCAGCAATTATACTGATACTGAAAAACAAGTAATAAAAGATCGCATTGATCAGGAAGTAGCTAAAGCTAATACTGATAAAACCGGCACAATCGATCAAGCTCAAGACTCAAATGCGGTAGAAACTGCCAGAAAAGATGCAGTTGACAAGATAAGCAGTATAATTGTAGCCGATAGTAAAGAACTTGATGATGTTTTAAACAACAATAGAAAAGTACAAGAAGAAAGACTAAAAGCCGCCTATGATTCCGCTGTTAAAGCTCTTAAAGACAGGTTTAAGGATAAAGCAAACACTACCAGCATTGATAAAGCATACGAAAATGCTAAAGATGCCCTCAGTGATCCTGCCAACGCGGATAAACTTGCCGCAACAGAATTAGCAGGTGAAAAAGAAATAGCTGCTGGAGCACTAAAAGAGGCTCAAAAAGCTGCAACAAGTGAAATTCAGTCCTCAGGCAAATATACTGAGCAGGAAAAAGAGACTGTTATTAAACAAATTTCTACTGATATGACAACAGCAAAAGATGCTATCAATCAGCCTAAGGTTAATGACAGTAAGACAATTACCAAATTGCGTGATGATGCTATTAATCAGCTTTATCTCGATGCCACTGATCCTGAAATGATTGATCATATTCTTCATGGCAATGACAATAGTCAAGATAATGACAATAATCATGGCGATGACAACAACAACCATGATAATGACAATAATCATGGCAATGACAACAACCATGATAATGACAATAATCATGGCAATGATAACAACCATGGCAATGACATTAATACTGGTGGCGGTTCTGCCTCTGCTCCAGTTACTCCTAACCCTGTTAATACTGGCGACAAAGAAGAAAAAGAAGAACCAGAACTTGATTTAAGCCATAGCGAAGAATTGGCGTTAATGCATAATGCTTACCTATATGACGAAAGTGGCAAGCGTGCAAATAGGATTGTATTAGGCGCTGGCTCAATCATTACTTCATACGGTACAAAAGAGATTAACGGCAAAAATTATTACGTTCTAGTTGACAAAGGTAATAAGAACAAAATTTACTATGTCGCTATTGGCAATGTCGTTTCAACCAGTCAAAAATTAAAACATAATGCCTACGTTTACAATAAACATGGCAAACGTGTTAAGAAAGCAGGTGTGTTAAGAAAAGGCAACAACATTAATACTTATGGTGATGCAGTAACCATTCGGGGCAAGAAGTACTTTATTATTGCTCAAAACCGTTTTGTTAAAGCTGCAAATATTGCAATTCAAAAAGCTGCTGTTGCAGCTGTTACCGCAGCCCCGATCAACGAGCCAGTGACTGAAAAGCCACAACCGGTGGTCGAAAAAGCTATTATGCATAATTCATATTTGTATGATGAACAAGGAAAGCGTGCCAATAAGTTAGTCATTCTTGCTGGTTCAAGTATAAATACTGTTAACAAGAAATTGATTAATGGTAGGTCATTTTATGAACTGGAAGATGGTCTATTCATCGCTGCTGCTAATATCGATTCCAAAAAGATCAAATTAAAGCATAACGCTTATATCTATAGTCAGCATGGCAAGCGGATTGGTAAAAAAGTTTTAAAGAAACGAAAAGCAGTTAAAACTTATGGCGATCCTGTCAAAATAAACAACAAGAAATACTATATTATTGCTAAAAATAAGTTTGTTAAAAAAGCTAATTTTAAATAATTAAGTTTAGTTTAACTAAATAGCTCCAGAAGTTTGAAACTCTGGAGCTATTTTTTGATTATGCTGTAAACAAAATAAGCTGGAATCATCTTCCAGCTTATTTTAATCTTATTTCCAGTTCGGATCATCAGACAGAGGCAATTTATGCCAATAATCGGGCTTATTTACCTGACGACCACGAGCAATCGCCATTTCATATTTGGCCACATCTTTGGTAATTGTTGAATCTGCTGCCACAAAGGCATGATCAGCAATATTAACGGGTGCAACTAAAGTAGCACCGGAGCCAATAAAAGCACGATCACCTACATTGCTATGATCTTTTTTGACACCATCATAATTAGCAAAAATAGTACCGCAACCAACATTGACATCTTTACCCAAAGTAGCATCCCCAACGTAAGTCAAATGACCTACTTTAGAATTCTCGCCAATTTCAGCATTTTTAATTTCTACAAAGTTACCAATATGGGCGCCTTTTCTAATGATTGCTTTTGGACGTAAATGTGAATTAGGACCAACGTCTGAAAAATCATCCATCTCAGCTTGTTCAACTGTTGAAGAAGTTACAGTAACATTGTTACCAACTTGGGAATCAATAATCCTGGAGCCAGAAGTTATTACACAGTCGCTCCCAATTTCAGTATTGCCTTTAATCACGACATTGCCTTCAATCAGGGTATCACAGCCAATTTTAACATCCGCATCAACATAAGCTGTATCGGGATCAATGAAAGTTACACCATTTGCCATATGCTTTTTATTGATCCTTTTTTGCATAATTTTGGTGGCCTGAGCCAAAGCAGAGCGGTCGTTAACCCCCAAGCTTTCGCTGAAGTCCGGCATTTTATATGCACCAATTCTTTGCCCTTCGTTACGCAAAATTTCCAGAACATCAGTTAAATAATATTCTCCTTGCGCATTGTGATTATCGACCTTTTTTAAGGCACTAAATAACAATTGATTGTCAAAACAAAAAACACCAGTATTGATTTCGTTGATTTTTAATTCACCTGCTGTAGCGTCTTTTTGTTCAACAATTCTTAAGACATTATCTTGGTCATCCCGGATAATGCGACCATAGCCATAAGGATTTGGAGCTTGAGCTGTCAAAACAGTAGCCGCATTACCTTTACTTTGATGGTAATCAAATAATTTGTGAAAAGTTTGACTTGTAAATAGTGGTGTATCACCTGTAATTACTAAAGTAGCGCCCTTTTCTGCTGCTAACTCATCTGAGGCAGTTAAAACGGCATCACCTGTACCAAGTTGCTTTTTTTGTAAAACAAACTCAGACTTATCGGCGAGAACTTTTTTAACTTCTTCTGCACCATTACCCACAATTGTAACTATTTTGTCTGGCTTTATTGCTTGCGCTGCTTCAACAACGTATTCAACCATTGACTTGCCACATACTTGATGTAAGACCTTGTACAATTTTGATTTCATACGGGTCCCCTTGCCCGCTGCCAGAACAATTACAAACTTTTTCATTAATTTTAGCCTCTTTTATTTTCCTAGATTATTATTATATCTTAGTATATCATCTTATAAACTAAAAGCGGTCAAAATCGGTGTGCGCAATTAACGAACCTGGCTCTGCCACAATGACTTTCTTTTTGTCGTCAATTCTTTTAATTTTTACTAAAGAAAGATGACCTTCAATTAATTTAACATCATCAAAATCTGCTTCACATAAAACGCAAACACCAGCAATGTTACCATTAAATTCTCTAACTAATTGCTGCATTCCTGTTAAAGTACCCCCTGCCATCATATAGTCATCTATCAGCAAAACATTAGAATTTTCTTTTAACACTCTAGTTGGCAATTCCATTTTAGAAACACGATCAAGTGAAGAAGAAATATAGTTTACTGAAACTGTCGCACCTTCTGTGACTTTTGAACGCTTACGTGCAATGATAAAAGGCACATTTAAATAGCGGGCAACTGCCTGTGCTAAAGCGATCCCCTTAGTTTCAATAGTCATTACAACATTAATGTCAGAATATGCATACCTGGTAGCAATTAACTTGCCAATCTTATCCAAGTCTTGTGGATTGCCAATGATATCGGACAGATAAACAAATCCTCCCGCTAAAATACGGTCAGGATCCTCAATGCGATTTGCCAATTCATTTAAATATTTCTGAGCATGCTTTTTACCCCAAAAAGGAATATAGCGCACTCCTCCAGCTGCGCCAGCGACAGTTTCTAAGATACCATCTTGATTATTTGCTAAAGTATGTTTCAAAATCGCAAGATCTTCCGAGATCGAAGACTTTGCTGCACCATATCTTTTTGCAAAAAATGGCAGCGGAATTAAGTCATGTGGTCGTTCCATCAAATATTTAGTCATGTCAACTAATCTCTCTGAACGTTTCATAGAATTACCCTCCTATTGTTTGTCTTTTGCCAGTTACTACTATACACTCAACCATAAAAAAAGGCACTAACATTTTACCAAATGTTAATGCCAAAAAGTAATTTCTAGATAATCGCTTTAATCTTACTGCACAGCGTCATCAAATTTTAATGTGATATTTTTGGTTAACAAATCCGTATAACTATAAGAAACATGTTCAAAATTATTTGAATCTTGATCTAAATCAACTACAAAAACTGCGGGAAAAGTATTCTTTAAAATTCCACGTCTTTTTGTAACTTTCTTACGTCCGGCTCTTGCAACTACAGTCAACGAATCACCCAAATGTGAATCCAGCTTACTCTTAATGGTCATAATAGATGTTGGCAATGAAAACAACTCCTTTGGGTTGAATTATACCACTTTATTATTATTTTTTCAATTCTTTTTAAAAAGTACCACAGAATATTTTCGTCAATTTTTAACTGGCACACTTGCAGCAATTTGGACAAATTGCTTAAGATTTAGCTGTTCTGGGCGAATTTGAGAATCGACTCCTAATGACTTAATTAAATGTGTTCGATCATCATTGTTTGGTATGAGTACTTTCAAATTGTTATTTAATGTTTTCCGCCTTTGTGCAAAGCACATCTTAACTACCCAATTAAAGTGCTGAGGATCAGCTATATCAATTTTATTTTCCGCAGGTAAAGGCTTTAAAACCACGACACTGGAGTCAACTTTTGGTCTGGGAATAAAAGAAGAACTCTTTACGGTCATAAATGATTGAACAGACATTTCTGCATGAACGGCGATCGTTAAGGGGCCATATTCTTTTGTCCCTGAATGAGCACTTAAACGATCTGCCACTTCTTTTTGCATCATCAGCGTCAAACTGGCAAATTTTAATTCAGAATTATTAAGGAAGAAAATTATTGGCGTGGTAATGTAATAAGGAAGGTTAGCCACAACTTTGATTGGCTTGCTTAGATCAAAGAAATCACCCAAATCCTGCTTAAAATCAGCTTTTAAGATGTCTTTCATTTTAAGCTTAAACCGGACACTCAGTGGTGCTCCAGCAATTTCTGTCGGTAGTTCGTTGTGCAATATTTCAGGAAGTTTTTCATCTATCTCATAAGCAAAAACCTTCGCTCCTGCCTTCAGCAATTGTTCGGTTAAAGACCCAATTCCAGGGCCAATTTCGATTACCTGGTCATCTTTTTTAATGTCAGCCGCTTGCACAATACCTTGAAGAGCATCCAAGTCTACTAAAAAATTCTGACCCAAACTTTTTTTAGCTTTCATAAAATAGCGATTAATAATTGCCTGAGTTCTAACAGGAGAACCAATGGGAATCTCAGTGTTCATTTTGAACCTCCTCAACAGCTTGCTTAAGTTCAGCAAGTGAAATACCAAAAGTTTGTAAACGATGATAAAACTGCTTGCCATTGCCATAGCCAATACGGAGTTTATTGCCAACTAATTCACGCAATTTACGAGAATTAGGGCCACTTGCTAGGCCTAGTTTTTGATATTTTGCTTTCGTAAGATCACTTACCGGCTGTTTTTTTTCATGTAAATCACTCAGGGCTTTTGTTAAAGCCTCTTTTGATGCATGTTCAACGCCAAGGGAGCCTTTTTTATGCGGCTCGCCTTCTTTACGAGTGATAAATGCTTGTTTAGCTGTCGGTACTGCCTTAGTCACTATGCGCCTTATCCGTTCACCATTTAAGTCAGGATCAGTCAAGACGATAATATCTCTTTTGTGAGCTAATTTCTGCAACTGTATCAGCACTGTTTCAGGCACATCGGAGCCGTTAGTTTCAATTGTTTCAATACCCGGAAAAAATTGCTTAAGCCGAATAGTATCGTCTTTTCCCTCAACAACTACAACAGCATTAAAATGTTTTTTAATTAAGTCCATAGACCCTCATCGTATTTGCATATGTTGCCTGAGCAACTTCTTCTAGCGTAAGACCTTTTAATTCTGCAATTGCCCGGGCCACATAATAAACATTGCCTGGTTCATTTTGCTGGCCACGATACGGCTTAGGAGTGAGATATGGTGCGTCTGTTTCAACCAACAAACGCTCCAAAGGAGTTTTCTGAGCCGCTTCATGCACTTCAGTTGCTTTAGTAAAGGAAACAACCCCTGAATAAGAAAAATATACATTTAAGTTTAAGAACTTCGTCAGCCATGAAATATCGCCATTAAAGCTGTGCAAAATTGCACCGTACTCCAAATTGCTGTTTTTTAGTATTTCGTAGCAATCACTAAAAGCATCTCTCGTGTGAATATCAACCGGTTTTTTTAATTCATGAGCCAGTTCAACCTGCCTGGCAAAAACTTCTCTTTGTTTGTCACGCGGAGATTCATCCCAATAATAGTCAAGTCCTACTTCACCTACGGCCACAACGCCGGGAAGCTGCACTTGCTCGATCAGTAAATCTTCTGCTTTTTGGTCATAATCTTTGGCAACATCAGGACAATAGCCCACCATCGCATAGACTTGCGTAAAACGTTGACTTAAATCAATCGCGCGCTTGTTAAAATCAGGATCCTGCCCTGCACAAATTA
>CAMLRO010000028.1 GCA_946482425.1 uncultured Lactobacillus sp. | reverse complement strand
CAGAATGATTATACAGCTTGAATAATTGCTTTGCAGTATATTTTTTGCCTTTCGGATTTCTAATTGTTCCTTTGCCTACAGCCTGAATGTGCTTAAATCCTTGACCTATACCTGAACTCTTACGCAAACGGTAATGGCCCAGTTTCACAGCAAACCCTTTAGGATTGCCAGCCTCCAGTAATATTTGACTATTATGAATATTAAAATGACTAAGATCCACACCGATCAGGTTTTTATCGTGATAAAACATTTGCGTTGAATCTTCTAACTTGGGCATTTTCCACCCGTGTAAGTTGACATAAGTTAGATTAGGACAATCCATGAACATTCTAGCCGTCGCATATACTTTACTCGTGTTCCAGTCATGCAAGTCTACAGTTTCCAACTTGGTATCATTTCTGAATAAATCAATCATACTGGAAACATTTTTGGTGTTCAGCTTGCCTAAATCGACATTAACTAAATTTTTATCATTCCTAAACATGTTGCCCATATCCGTTAAACTCTTTGGGTTCCAACCCTTTAAATTTACTTCAGATAAAGCCGTACACTTTCTAAACATATTGAAAGTGCGCGTAACTTTGCGAACATCAAAATGACTGACATCAATTTTCTTAACATTAGAGACATTTTCGAACATACCAACCATGGAAATGACATTGCGTGTGTCTAATTTATTTAAGTCCAGTTGATCAAGATGATTAAAACCGGTAAACATCCCAGTCATATCTTTGACTTTACTGGTGTTCAAATTATCCAAATCGAAATCAGTTAGGCTATTCATATTTTTAAACATATACTGAGTATCTGTTAAGTTGCGGGTATCCCAGCCAGTGGTATTTACCTTTACTAAATCAGGCGCGTCCGCAAACATATAGGCCATTGTGGTCACATTTTGGGTATTAAAATTGCTTAAATCAAGACTGGTTACTTTTTTAAGCTTTTCAAACATACCATTCATTTTGGTAACATTGTGGGTGTCAAAATTACTTAAGTCTAAATCAGTTAGGCTGTCATTTGCGAACATCCCACTCATATTTGTTACATTTTGCGTATTAAAGTTTTTAAGATTAAGTTGTGTGACCTTAACTTCCCCAAACATGTTAGCCATATTAGTTACATTACTGGTATCAAAGTGGTCTAGGTCCAATTTTGTAACAACTGTATAGGTAAACATATTTCCCATATCGGTTACGTTGGATGTATTAAAATTCTTAATATCTAACTGCTTGGCTTTTGTGGATTCAAACATGCCGTTCATGTTCACTACATTTTTGGTATCAAAGTGACTGACATCTAGTTCGGTCGTTTTTAGACCCAAAAACATTTGACTCATATCGGTTACCCGGCTAGTATCAAAATGGCTGACATCAAGACTGGTTAAGTTCGAATCGTCAGAAAACAACTTCGACATATTAGTTACGTTGCTGGTATCAACTTTGTCTATACCTTTGATATCTTGCAGTGAACTTAATTGAGCAAATTTTTCTTTTGAGTCCGGTGCCATTTGAATCGGATCTTCAAAAACAATATGTTCGATATTCCCAGCCCATTTGAATTCTTTAGTAAAAGGCGTACTTGACAGTTGTGCTCCCTTAGTACCGCTAATAGTCAGAGTATCGGTAAGAACATCATATTTCCACGTGCAACTGCCATCTGTGCCAGTCCAAAAGCCTAGCTGATTATTGACAGTGCTGGTTGCAGTCGGTGTTGTTTTTGCAGTTTGATTGTTAGCAGCAGGTGTAGCAGAAGCTGCCAAAACATTCTGGACCAGATTAGCGCCACTCATCATGCCCAAGACTGCGGCAGCCATACTGATCCCCAATTTTGCTAAAATATTTTGCTTGAATTTAGTTGACTTCATTTTTTGACCTCCTTTTCCTCTTAATTTCATTGTAAGCCTTTTAAAAGTTAAATAATATCTTCTTTTGCGTTTACTTGCGCTAGTTTCCAGCCAGTCATAAAGTGCTGCTCGCGTAAAGAACGCAAGTCAGTATAATCGCTCTCCAAGCTATCAATTGCATCCTGCAATTTTTTGTTTTGCTTACGAATCTGGTCAAGTTCAGGATCATTAACAACGCCTTTCAGGTGCATTTTAGCGGCTAATTCGCGGCGTCTTTCTTCAAATTCACCCTTCAAAGTAGCAAGAGCGTCTTCATATTTGACCAGTTTTTGGTTAACTTCAGGAATTTCATTATTTAAACTGACAAACAATTTATACGGCATGTTGGACTTGATGCGATTGCATTCCGTGCAGGATAAAATCAGGTTATCAAAATCATTATTATGTGAGAGTGAAACCGGGTCTTTGTGATCGACGCTACGTCCGCGCCTGCCGCAATATTGGCAGCGATAATGGTATTTAGCGCGAATGCGCTCACGGTCAATATAATCCACTTCATTGAGTTTAAAGTCGACGGTTAATCCTAATTTACTCAGATTTTCGGCAAAAGTAAATTCGCTGCTGGGCACAAAGTCAGTTTGACCCGTCTCGCTGTCAATTACTGCCTGATTAAAATCATGTGCTGATAGTTGTTGCTGGGCTAATTCATTGCCGTCATAATCCTGAATAAAAGCCTCATAGCGCTTACGTAGGTCATTTTTGGCAATTAAAAGCGCGGGGCTTTCTGAATCATCATCTTTTCCTACAAAAGTAAACAGTAGGCATTGTGCAAAGACTTTTACCGCAATATTGGCAAAATTCTCCGGCGCTTCTCCTCTTTGGATACACAGATCGCAAATACTGGTTAATTTAGGGTTAAGCAAGCCTGTTTGTTTATAATGTTTGGCATTTATGCGCAAACCGCACGCACTGCATTGAAACTTCACTTTTAAGTATTCTCCTTAAAGCAAAAAGTAATTACTTCAATTTAATTTTACTCAATTTAGAGTAATAAAAAAAGGTGGACGAAAGCTTCATCCACCCTTTAGTCTTAATTAAAAACAGACTATTTATTTTCGTCTGCTTTGGCCTTGTTCAAGAAAGCAACAACTGCTGCCACGTGCGCAACACGTTTCTTGCCGTTCTTCTTGTTCTTAGGTCTTTGGTTTGGTTCACAACCAGTGTTGTAATTTTCACCTTTACGCATAGTACTATACTTCCTTTCAAGATTTTCGAAAATCTTATATAGTTTACCACTTAAGCTAGAATGAAGCAAGATGCGCTTTTTGAGTGTGACTTTTTGGTTTGAGCAAAAAAGCGGCCTCAATGAGACCGCTAAAAAATTAGGTGATTTTTAATTAGATATTATTAGTTTATTACACTAATTATTTTCACTGACAGTCATAGCTGCATCAATTACACCACTGTCATCAGCTAAACTAATAGCTGCATTCTTTTCATCAACAACCAAGTTGTTGCCTAAATATTGCATTTCTGCAGGACTGGTGTATAAATCCAAGCCGGCATTATTTTCAACTCTAATTGAAAAATCTGGGTCTTGTTTATCCAATACTACAAATTGAAAACGAGTCCCGGCAGCACAGCTACCGGCAATGTTAGAATATTTGTTGGAGCCGTCATTTAATGAAAGCAAAACAACTTGTCCGTCTTGCACACTTTTCTTGATTTTCTCAGCAGCACCTGCTTTAATATTCATCTTAACTGATTCGGAATTACTCATTTTAATATTTCCTCCTAATCTTTAGCAATTTTCTCAAGTATAGGATATATTAAGTTATAGTGTCAAAAATTATGTTTATAGTAAAAGTATCCCTTAATCTAAAAAATTATTATTGCTAATAAGGGAAAAAAAGGTCAAAATGTATATAGCGATTACAGATGATTATAACTTGTGAAAGGGGACATTTTATGACCGTCTTGAAAAAGGTTTTTAGTGATAAAATCCTGCAGATTACTTTTGTAATAACGATTATCAGTCTTTTTTTTGCTAGACCGCGGCTTGAAGATATCAACCTTCATACAATATTTTCAGTTGCCGCGATGCTAATCATTATTCAAATATACGCCTACCTGCACGTGTTAGACGTGTTGGCGTATAAATTGACCAGTATTGCCGACAATATGCAGAAATTAAACATTTTGTTTACACTCTTAGCAATTATTGCTGGGATGTTTCTTGGCAACGACATAACAGCGCTTACATTAATTCCCTTGTATTTGAATATCGCCAAAAGATGTGATTTGCCTCAAATCTTGCCCGTTACTTTAATTGGGATGGGGGCAAATATTGGTGCTGCTTTTACACCGTGGGGTAATCCTCACAATATTTTTTTGGTCAGCAAATATTCTGTTAACGCCCTGCAGTTTTTCTCATGGTCATTGCCATATCTATTAATGGCGCTGATCATCACGTTTATTATTTTTCACTTCATTCCTCGTAAAGAGATTCCGCGGCAAGACATTAAACAAATTAATATTAGTTTAAGACCGACAATCATTACGACTGCGGTTTTTGCCCTATTTTTCTTAGGGGTCTTTAAGGTAATTAACGTTGCCATTCCGATGATTGTGGCAATTATACTGGCTTTATTAATCAATCCCAGAATTTTACTTAAAGTAGACTTTGCTCTGCTATTAACTTTTACCTGCTTTTTTATTTTTATTAGTGATATTCAACAGATTCCGATGATTGTCAGTATCATTCACACAATGATCAATTCGGAAAGCTCGACCTACTTTACCTCGATTATCTCCAGTCAAATTATCAGCAATGTTCCTGCAACTATTTTAGTTGGTAAGTTTACGCCATACGCGGAGGCATTATTCCTCGGCTCCAATATCGGCGGTTTTGGCTCTCCAATCGGTTCAATGGCTAACATGCTGGTATTAAAAACATTTACCCAAAACGCCACAGTTTCAAGAGGAGAATTCTTCAAGAAATGGTCCTTAATGCAGTTTATTGGTCTGCTGGTTCTAACCGTTGCCGGCTGGGGTCTTTTATTAATTTAATAATAAATAATATCAGTAAAGCTTTGCTAATGAGAAATAGCATAAGCTTCTTTTTTATATTCAAAAGCTTCATAATCAGTTATAATTGAGTGATATAAATTAAGGAGGAAAATTATGATCAGTTTAACTTGGATAATTGTAATAATTGCTATTTTATTAGTTATAGTTTACATTGCAGTATACAACGGTTTACAAAAAGCCAAGGTTTACACCGATGAGTCTTGGAGCCAGATCGACGTACAATTGAAGCGGCGTAATGATCTAATCCCTAACTTGGTCGAAACTACTAAAGGTTACGCTAAACACGAAAAAGAAACTTTAGAAAACGTTGTTCATTTGCGTAACCAGTTAACAAATATTCCTAGTGATGACCATGCTCAAACTCTGAAGGTTTCTAACCAAATTTCCGATGCCCTTAAGTCAATTTTTGCTTTATCAGAAAATTATCCTGATCTTAAAGCAAATCAAAACTTCTTGAAACTACAAGAAGAATTAACTAACACTGAAAACAAGATTGCTTATTCCAGACAACTGTACAATTCATCAGCTGCCTTATATGATCAAAAACTTTTAACTTTCCCATCTAACATAGTTGCTCATATCCACGGCTTTAAGAAGGTTGATTACTTACAAACTAACGAGTCGGAAAAAGAAGTACCTAAAGTTAAATTTTAAATACTAGGTTATTTTTATGTTATTTCAACAAATTGCCCGCAATAAGCGTAAGACCGTTGGTATTATGGGTCTGTTTGTTATTATTTTGGCACTTGTAGGGGCAGGCTTAGGTTATCTTTTTAGTGATCGACCCGTCCTAGGGTTAGTTATTGCCGTCATTTTTAGTATCATTTATATGCTAATTGTCTTGCCTAACCCAGCCAACATGGTAATGAGTCTTAATCATGCCCAAGAAGTCCATGAGCAGGATAATCCAGAACTTTGGCATGTTGTAGAAGACATGGCACTTGTGGGACAGGTGCCGATGCCGCGTGTATTTATCATTGCCGATCCTAGTCCCAATGCCTTTGCGACAGGACGTGATCCTAACCATTCTGCTGTAGCAGTGACACAGGGCTTGCTTGACATGATGAACCGCGAGGAACTTGAAGGTGTCTTAGGTCATGAAATTTCTCATATTAGAAATTATGACATTCTGGTTTCTACTATTGCTGCAGTCTTGGTTGGCGTCATTTCATATTTATCGGGAATTGCCAGCCGCTACATCTGGTGGATTGACGATGATAGAGATAGAGACGACAACAACGGCAGTTCTATTGTTGTGATTTTCAAAGTTATAGCTATTTTGTTTGTGTTAATTCTGGGTCCGATCTGTGCCAGCTTAGCGCAAATGGCATTATCGCGTAATCGGGAATACTTGGCTGACGCTTCGTCAGTTGAATTAACGCGCAATCCTCAAGGATTAATTTCGGCGCTAGAGAAAATTGACGGTTCTGCACCAATGAAAAAAGCTGATCCGAGCAGTGCGGGGATGTATATTGAGGATCCGTTACGCAAGAGGCGCAGTTTTACGCATTTATTTGACAGTCACCCGCCGACAGCGGATAGAATTAAACGTTTGGAAAAAATGTAATAAATAAAGCAGCCTTTTCTAGTAAGGCTGCTTTTAGTTTAAGTTGATATTTGCTTGTCGAAATAGTTCTGCACGCATCTGCACGGGCGTTTCATGGTAATATTCACTAAATTTTTTATAAAAGAATGATTTGCCGCTATAACCTACACGGGTAATTATTTCCTTAACAGAGATATCTGGGCGTGCCAGCAAACTTCGCGCTTCCTGCATACGTCTTTCATCAACATGTTCCATAAAACTTTTGCCTGTTTTTTGTTTAACCAAACTTGAAAAATAATTGGGGTTAAAG
Source organism: uncultured Lactobacillus sp. (assembly GCA_946482425.1). The sequence goes on along the minus strand of CAMLRO010000028.1, from coordinate 10,754 downwards.
CCAAAATACTTGGCCGCATCATTAAGACTGACATCAGTGAAATGAGCATCAATATATTGCTCTAACTCGGTTTGAACAAACTGATGATTAGTAATCAGCCTAGTTTCAGCAGCTAAGTCTTGGTTTCTAATTGCTAAAAATAAGAGCAAATTAAGTTCTGCCATAATTATGTTGCGTGCAAAAAGATTTTGATTGAGATATTCATCAATTACTTTTTTAACTAGATGAGCGGAGTTAGACATTGGCGTGCCGCTCATACTTAATGAGCGTTTCTGATTAAAAGCTGTAGTAATCTTTTTAAGTAGACCCTTTTCTTCACGATTCAGTTTAGAGTAATCACCTAGAAAATCTTGCATAGTTAAATCAGGGTCAAATTCAAGTTTAACTAAAATATCTTTATGGCTTGGTTTTAAAATCTCATAATTGCATTTCTTCTGTAAAAAAATAATATTACCAGCACCCAAAGTAAGTTCCTGAGCGTTAATCCTGGTTTTGACTGCTCCTTTTGCCAAATAAAGAATGGTTAAGCCTGTAGTTTGATAACGATGTATCCCAGTATTACGATTTTCCAAAAAAGCACTGAATAAATTAAAATCTTCATTTCCCGGCTTTATTCTTATCTCATTTGTGTCCGACTTTTTTGAGTCCAAGACACTAGCCAAATATTGTTCTAACTTAACTGCCGCCATTACGTCACCTTCTTGTTTTATTTTTTATTTTCATAAATTTATTATATAGCAAATTGGCAGCTTGCTAATAGATTTTTGTTATTTCACAATTATTACAGACCGTTAAAAGCAAGACTAATCAGTCTAGACAATAAAAATTCTTTTAGGTATAATGAAAATAATATCGGGGTGCCGTATAGGCTGAGAATATACCCGTTGAACCTGCTATGGATAATGCCAGCGAAGGGAAAACGAAAGATTTTACGTCGTCAGGTATTCTCCTGACGACTTTTTTGGTAACTAAATTGATTAAATTAAATAACCTCACTTTTTCATACGATAAAGAAAATAAAATATTAACTGATATTAATTTAAAGATCCCCACAGGAGAATTTTCATTATTAGTTGGCCCTACCGGCTGCGGCAAGTCTACATTATTAAAAATTTTAGCAGACTTATACCCTAAATTTGCCGGTCACTTAAGCGGCACTGTGACTTTAGCCGGATTAAAATCAGCAATGATGTTTCAAAGTGCCGGTGAGCAGTTCACGATGGCAACGCCACGTGAGGAAATTATTTTTGCACTTGAAAACTTATGCCTAACCAAAGCGCAGTATGAGAAGCGTCTAAATGAAGCCGTTCAGTTTGCCCAAATTGATTATTTGCTTGATCAAAAAATTAATACCATGTCTGGCGGCGAACAGCAGCGGGTAGCTTTAGCCGTTTTAATTGCAATGAATGTTGACCTTTTTTTACTCGATGAGCCGTTTGCCAGTTGCGATCCTGCAGCCCGCAAGTTTTTGATTGCTAAACTAGCCCATTTGCGCGATCAGGGCAAAACAATCATTGTGAGTGACCACGTATTATCTGGTTATGAGGGCATTTGTGATAACCTGTTTCAATTTCAGGGTAAAAAAATAGTGCAACTTGCACCAGAAGAAAAAGAACAGCTGTTACAGAAAAGTATGATGGCTGCCTCTTATTCTTTTGCTCTGCCAGAACAAAACGAGCAAAATTGTTTTACGCTGCAAAATACCCGGATTTATCAAAATCGTTTGCTTCTCAAGCAAGAGAATTTAAACATTGTTGCTGGTAAAACTACCCTGATAACAGGAGCAAACGGTGTGGGCAAAACTTCGCTTTTTAACGCATTAACTAAAATGTTGCCGTATTCTGGCAGTATTACTTACCACAATCAGGAAGTTAACAAATTAGCTACCCGCAAGTACCTACTTAAAGTCGGGCAAATTTTTCAAAGTGCAAGTGATCAGTTCATCAACGTTTCAGTGGCAGATGAAATTAATCTGAGCAAAAAGCACCGGACTAATTCTTTCTTTACAGATGAGAAAATAAATGAAACACTATCCTATCTTGAACTTGATTCTTTGCTTGATCATGTTGTTTACTCATTATCCGGTGGTCAACAAAAGAAACTGCAAATTTTGTTAATGCTGATCTCTGATCAAGACGTATTACTGATTGACGAGCCCCTTAGCGGGCTGGATGCGGTTTCTGCGGGTAAAGTAATGACGTTACTAAGAAAAAGCCAAAAGGCCCGCAACCAAACGCTATTAATCATTAGTCACGAATTAACTAATTTGGCTGATTGGTGCGACTATCATCTTGTTTTTCAAGACCAGCATTTAAGCTATACAAATAAGTGAGGCTATCAACAATGAATCCTAGTTTCAAATTTTTTCTGGCACTAATTATTTCATTAGAAATATCTCTTAAGTCCAGTTTATGCACCAATTTGTTAATCATCGGTTTTGCATTAATTTATCTAATTTACAAACATATTAAATTAAAGAATTTGCTGCTAACGCTCTTAATGCCCCTAATTGCCGCATTTACGGTTTTTGCTACTTTATATTGGTTTGCACCGCAACCTAACTTGCAAAATGCACTGAGTTTATCCAGCCGTGTTTATGTCTATACGCTGACGATCTACTGTGTCTCAATTGGAACCACTGCCACAGACTTAGCTCGCTCTTTTGAACAAAACTTTCATTTACCGAGTAAGTTTGCTTATGGCGTTTTAGCTGCTCTCAATATTGTGCCGCGAATGAAAACAGCCGTTAAACAAATTCGGACTGCCGGCATGATGCGCGGCGTTTACCTGAGCTTTTGGTCACCCGTTCTCTATTTTAAAGCGATCTTAGTGGCCCTTAATTCAGCCGAAAATCTGGCACAAGGAATGGCATCTCATGGCTACCAGGAAAATGCTAAACGCTCTGTCATTGTGCCCATTCCTATTAAAAAAAGTGACTGGTTAACAGCCATCATTATCCTTCTTTTAGTAAACTTGGCTTTATTCACATTAAAATAAAAAAGTGGACGTTCATGTCCACTTTTTCTTTGCTATAAATGCCCCATAATAGCAACACTGCTTTATACGCAATTAATTCGCTGTCACGGGTTATAAACCGGCTATTGAGGTAATTTTGTCACTCCAGCACTTTTAACTGCCTATTACTTGTGATACGGGCTCCCACTATTGATCATAAAGCTGCGATAAATTTGTTCAATTAGCACAACCCGCATTAACTGGTGGGGCATAGTCAATCTACCGAAACTCAATAAATCATCCGCCCGCTTATTAACGGCAGCACTGGTACCTAGGCTGCCACCAATTACAAAAGTAAGATCTGAATGACCGTAAGTGCCCAAATCTTTTATTTCTCCAGCAAGTTCTTCACTGCTTCTCTCTTTGCCTTTAATTGCCGTCACAAAAACATATTCTTTAGCTTTAATTTTACTGAGAATTCTCTGTCCTTCTATTTCTTTAACATTTTCCTGTTCTGCCGCACTAAATTTTTCAGGAGCTTTTTCATCTGGCACTTCTATTACCTGAACTTTGGCAAACCTGCTCAGTCTTTTTTGATACTCAGCAATCGCAGCCCTAAAATATTTTTCTTTTAACTTACCCACACAAACAATCTTAATATTCATAATTGCTATTTTATCCCCCAATTCCCAAAGTTTCCACTTGGTTTTTCCACAACTGTGTATAAGCAAAATCTATATTTTGTGGTCTTTACCTTTAGTAAGCAAATAAATTGTGGTTAGCAAACTTTTTTACTTTATTCGAGAACATTTTACCCACAAACAGATTTTTCATAGTTATTTTTCACAAACTTTTAGACCTCAAATACTACTGTTAAGCCTTGAACAACTGTTTGTGCTAATTACTTTTCACTATTATTTACACACAATTCACAGCTTTTCCACAATTTATCCCAAGTTGATTTCCGCCTTTTATGCACAATCCACAAAGTTTTCCACAGTTTTCAACAAAGGTTGACTACTAGTTTTTTACTTGACAGACTTAAAATACGAACCTTATTTTGTTTCCCACTAATTTTATTAACAAAAAGGCTATACTTATGTTTTAAATCGCATAGTATAGCCTTTTTTTAGCTTATTTTTAGAATATTAATTCAGCTAATCCGATTGTAATTTTACTTGTAAATTAATTTCTTTGCCGTTTCTGTTAACGGTTAAAGTCACTCTATCTCCGACTTTGTGATTATACAAAATGCTGTGTAACGAAGCAACATCAGAGACAGCCTTGTTGTCAACTTTAATTATCACGTCACCCGCTTTAATTCCTGCTGTTGCAGCGGCGCTGTGCTTGGTAACCGAATCAACATAAATACCATTCTTGAGGTTAGACTTGATATTAAGGTGTTTTCTGTAGCTGGACGGAATGCCCTGCAAAGCTATGACCTTAACTCCCAGCTGTGGACGAACGATTTTACCCTTCTTAACCAGCTGATTAACAATTGTGACTACCTCATTTGAAGGAATCGCAAAGCCCATACCCTCAACTGATGTACCATCACTTGATTGAGAAAGTTTCATTGAATTAATCCCAATAACTTGTCCGGCAGAATTGACTAATGCACCACCCGAATTACCCGGGTTAATAGCTGCATCAGTTTGAATAACAGTTTGCTGGTTAGCAGATGAAGTTGTAATGGTACGTGCAGGAGCTGAAATAATCCCCTGGGTAACCGTAGAGGCATATTCACTACCAAGAGGGGAACCAACCGCAATTACGGTTTGACCGGCTTGTAAGCTCTTAGAATCGCCAAATTCGGCTGTCTGAGTAACATAGCTGCTGTCTATTGAAAGAACTGCCAGGTCTGTTGTTGCATCCGTACCAATGATGCGGGCGTTGACAGTTTTACCATTAGAAAGCATCACTTGTATTTTATCGCTACCTGAAACCACGTGATTATTAGTGACGATATAGCCTTTATTGCCAGCTTTCTGGTAAATTACTCCAGAACCTTCACTATAAGTCTGCAGCTTTCCTTTACTCTTATTGTCATTGTCGTCATCACCGAAAATATCAAACAAAGAGTTATTGTTGTTTGACTGTCTTTTCATATTAATTACGGATACTACTGCACCCTTGACGTCATTATAAGCAGGTGTCATTGTGCCACTGGTTTTAGCACTATTTTTGGAAGTCTTCGCGCTGCTTGAACTAATACTGGTTTGCGCATTGTTGTTCATATTTGCATTATTTATTTGATCGAGGGCCACATACGAGGCGCCACCACCAATTAGTCCCGCTACTAAGCCAATAATAACAGTCTTAACAATGCCATGCTGCTGATGACCAGAGTTTTGATTATACATCATTCAGTCTCCTTTACACATCTTTGTTTACTATACTAACAAACCTTGAAAAAAGATAAAAAGTTTTCTTAAATTTGTACTAAATTAGTTGGTTGAACCGGATCAGTCAGAACAATTTTAACATCACTGGGTAAGTTAGCATCGCCGTTAACCATGATCTTTTTAGCAGCATCATAAGCTAATTTAGCCGTATTATTATGCTGACTTCTATGTGCTAAAAAAATATGCTCTGTCCTACTTGTTACTACATCTAGCAACGCTTGACCCGCGTCCTCGTTTGACAAATGTCCTACATCCGACAGTATTCGCTGCTTTAAGCCCCATGAATACGGGCCGTTACGCAGCATCATGTCATCATAATTAAATTCCATTAAATAAGCATCAGCATCGCTAATGACGCCTTTTACTTTACCTGAAACGTAACCTGTATCTGTCAAAAAAGCCATACGCTTGCCGCCACTAGTAAAAACATAATATTGCGGTTCGGCGGCATCATGACTTGTAGCAAAAGCCGTAACGTCTAAATCGCCAAACGTTTTAGTCTGTCCCGGTTCAATCACGTTGATTTGTTCAACTGGTATTTGCCCAATTTTTTGAGTTTCGGTTAAATATTCCCATGTGCCGCTGTTGGCAAATGCGGCAATTTGGGGATAGCGCCGCATTAAAACACCTAGTCCCTTGCTATGATCTGAATGATCATGGCTTAAAAAGACCATATCAATATCATTAATATCAACACCAACTTCTGCTAACAAAGACTTTATTTTTTTACCGGATAAACCAGCGTCCATTAAAATTTTATGCTGGTCGGTTTCAATTAAACTGGTATTGCCAGTCGAACCACTAGCTAAAACAGAAACCTGCACTGTGTTTTCCCTTTCTAATTTTTCTGTACATTAACATTATAAGAGCTGCCTTGCAAAATTTGTGCTGTAAATGCATTAACTCTTTTAACGGTAATATTTTTAGTGGTTTTATTCTCAACTTGAATTAGCCAAGTTGGCAGCAAGATCGTACTGCCGCGAACGTCGGTTAACTTGGAATATCCCAAACTAACTTGCATAACTCTGGAATTGTTAACAATTTCTCTATCAGTATACATTGCCTTAACAGCGTGCCAAGCACTAATAATCAATTGTGGCTCACGCACCGCTTTTATTGGTCCCATATATGAAATAGTGTAATTAATAATCTGGCCATTGCGCACATTAATTGTTAATTGGGCGTCACTGTCATAGATACGACCATAATCAGTATTTTGCACATAACAATACGTATTATCTCCCGACATGCTGGGCTCAAACTTAAATTCTTTACCATAAGGAACATTGGCAGGTTCATTCTTAAATTCTTCCAACTGCTGCATGATTTTTTTACGGTTGCCATTAAGCAAAATCATAGACTTGGGCGTTCCGGTTAACGAATTATCGCTTTTGGAATAATGCGTTGTTACTTGGGTTAAACTGCTGCTTTTGCGAGAAAGATAATCGCGGTTTTTAACAGCTAAATAGTAGCCAGACTGCTGTTTGCGCGAGATGTGTAAAGGAACGTCAATGCCATCAGCTCGCATTTCAGCCCGAATACTGGTTGCCGTTGTTCCCGGGGTACTGCTTAAATTAATAGGTGAGCGCCATATCTCAATGCCTAAATAAATATCAATTAAGAGAAAGATAATGAAAAATAACCATTCTATTCTTTTTCGGTCCATCTTATTTTCCTTCTTTCGGCAATGTTTCATTATATTTATTTAAGCCGGAAAAATCTTCTTTTTCCCAAGCGGCTAAACTTTTCCACTGGTCATAAGCTTTTATGTAATAGCCGGGGATGAGGTTAACCAGATGATCATGAGAATTATCCTTTTCCACCCGAAACGCGACAATAATGCGCTGGATCTCTGTTTCTTTCATACCAGCATTCAAGAGTTTCTGCATCACTGCTGCACTAGTAGGCAAAGTCTTGGTCTGCCCGTCAAAAGGTATAGGGATTTGCAAATCGGTATTGTTAAAGTCAACTTTAACTGCGTCGCCGGTAAAGGTAGTAGTGACTTGGGGACTGCTTTCATCCCAGAAAACAGGTATTCCTTCGATATAGTTCACATAACTCATGGAGTCATTAATCGTATCAAAATACCGCAGATCCTGCTCACTTAAACCCAGTTTATGAACAAAATCAACACTTTCTAACAAACGTTCATTAAGTGACAAATCCTTCTGCTTTTCAAAGCGGGTATAATGAAAATCATGCCTATCACTCTTAGCTTTAGGAACGCGTAAATTTGTATAGTAGTTGAGAGAATACGTGGTCCAGCCTTTTTTATTAGAGCGGGTAGTCACACTAGTAGTACCTAATAATCGGGAAACAAAATAAGAATCGGTTTGCGTATTTGTCAGGTAGCTGTAAATGCGCCAATGGTCTTGTTTAGTAAAAAAGACTTCATAACAATTTTTAAGTCGGACGAATTCAACAGGAATTTTGCCCCGAGCTCTGCCGGCATAGTCACGTAATTTGGTAAAGTCGGCTTTAATCAAGTTAACGCGGTAGATAGTATTGGTCTTATCGTTGCCTAAATAAAGGTAATCATTGCTGCTGGTGACAAAAATGCGTCTAAATCTTTCATCGTTTTCTCTAACTTTCTTCTTAGTGAACAGATTGACACTGACCTCTTTAGGAAAACTGAGCTGAACACAGTCTTCATCATGCAGCATTTCTTCATATTCTTTTTTACCCGTACTGCTTTTTCTAATACTGCGAAACTTAACGCCCTTCATTTCTTTAATAAATTCTAGCGGCAGATTTTTCTTAGAATCATATAGACGGTAGAGTTGACCATCTCTAAAGCCATAAGAGTTGGTAGGAATATAAAGATTAGAAGCAATGCGTCCCCGCCGGTTTTTGGCTTGCTCAGTCACTCTACTTGGTTGACTAATGTGATGAAAATACTGGTCATTAGTCATGATGAAAATCCAGAGAACGATTGAAAGAATAAAAACTGCTAACGTTCCTATTAAAAGTAAAGCGTCACCGAGTTTAAATTTAGACTTCATCCCAATCATCTCCTTCACTCATTGGCTCATACGGCAGTGAAATATAGAAAGTTGATCCCTTGCCCTCACTACTGTTAGCCCAAATATGACCATGATGTTCTTCCACAATTTCTTTGGCAATTGCAAGACCCAATCCGGTACCGCCTTGAGCCCGAGAACGGGCCTTATCAACGCGGTAAAAGCGGTCAAAAATTTTATTAAGGTCTTCACGCGGAATACCTAACCCCTGATCAGCTATGCTAAGCACAATTCGGTTTTGTTCAGAATGTAATTTAACCGTAATTTTACCCCCATCAGGTGAGTATTTAATTGCATTATTCATTATGTTATCAATTACCTGGGCAAACTTGTCCGTGTCGATTTCTACCCATAATGCCTGTTTGCCAATGTGCCGCTCAATCGTATATTTTTTATTTTCTGCCTTATCGGTTTTTACAATCATATCAAAGCGATCCAAGATATGAGCGACAAAATCATTAAAGTTAACCCATTCCAAATCAACTTTTGAAACTCCTCTATCCATTCGTGACAGACTAAGCAGTTCACTAATCATTCTAATCATGCGCTCTGTTTCTTCTTGCGTCACCTGCAAAAACTTAGGGGCAATCTTAGGATCTTTCCAAGCACCTTCATTTAAAGTTTCAATATACGCATGCAAACTTGTCAGTGGGGTACGCAATTCATGGGAAACATTAGAAACGAATTGCTTTTGTGAATTTTCATTTTTTTGCTGCTCAGTAATATCATGCAATACGCAAACGCTACCGGACACAAAGCCGGTAACCCGCTTAATCAGAGAAAAGCTAGCATGTAAAATCACTTCATCACGCGTGCCCTTATTGATAGTAATAACTATCCCTTTTTGACTGCCAATTAAGTCTTGCGACGATTCTTCTAACCCTAATACACTAGCGATTGGCTTGTTAATAATTTCATCGTCGGTAGTGTTTAAGAAGTTAAGCGCCATTTGATTAACAACATTAACGTTGCCGTGCCTGTCAGTAGCCAGGACGCCGTCACTCATATGCGATAAAACGCTGTCCAATCTGCGTTGTTCACTTTCAGATTCTTCTTGAGATCGTTCAATTCTAACTGATAGGGTATTAAAGGCTTGTCCTAGTTGGCCCAACTCATCGTTTGAATAAATTTTTACCTGACTTGAATAATCGCCATCGGCGATATTAAGTGCCTGACTTTGCATTTCTTCAATCGGCTTAGTAATAGCATGGGAAACAACTAAGGACAAAATCGCTCCCATTACCGCCGCAATCAAAGAAGTAACCAAAAACATCAACGAAATGTTACGCAAATCGTTAAAAACCCCTTGCATTGACGCGCGCACATAGATGGCGCCAACGGTATTAGCAGAACCATTACCAGCACTTAGAGGTGTGACTTGAATCATATAGTCCCCGCGGTCATTAACAACTTTAGTTGCCTGTCTGCCAGTTGAAGTGACCTGTTTAACCATAGTATTGTTAACGCGCTGACCAATGCGGTTTTTATCATTTAAATTTGAAACTGCACGAATAATATCCTTATTATCTACAACGATGATTTCGCTAATCGTGCCCACACCGTTGCTGTAATCATTTACTATTCTGTTTAAATTGCTATCAGTATGTTTGTTATCTTTTAGTAATTGATTTGAAAGCTGGTTCGACACAATGGGCAAAACCTGAATTGAAGATTGAAAGTTTTCAATACTGTTTTGTTCCAATTGACGCGTAAAATAAGCGCCGATTACTTCAATTGTGGCAATAATCGTCGCCATAAATACAATGGCTAAAGTAGTGTTAATAGAAATGGTTAAGTGTTTAAACTTGTTTTTGATTTTTTTCATAGTTTCGTAAAATTAAATAAAAAGAAAGCCACGCATTATTAAACATTGCGGGCTTTCTTTATTAGTCTTCATTAGGCTGTTTTACATAATAGCCAACACCGCGACGAGTCACTAAAATCTGCGGTTGAATTGGGTTATCTTCAATTTTTTCACGTAAACGGTGAACTGTAACATCAACTGTCCTAACATCACCGAAGTAGTCATAACCCCAAACCGTCTGTAAAAGGTGTTCTCTAGTCATCACCTGATCCATGTGCTGGGCTAAATAATAAAGTAATTCGAACTCACGGTGAGTAAGTTCAATCTTTTTACCTTCTTTTTCAACAATATAAGCATCTGGCATAATTACCAGATTGCCAATGGTAATATTCTTGGATGAAGCGTCCTCGTTAGCACTCTCATCTTTTTTAACAATATTGCGCCGACGCAAATTAGCCTTTACCCGTGCTACTAATTCACGGTTAGAAAAAGGCTTGGTCACATAATCATCTGCGCCCATTTCCAAACCTAGAACTTTATCAATTTCAGTATCTTTAGCCGTAACCATAA
>CAMLRO010000027.1 GCA_946482425.1 uncultured Lactobacillus sp. | reverse complement strand
CCGACGACAGTTATTAATACTAGCAATTATTTTTCTTTTTTGCAAGTGTTTTTTACAAAAATTTTTAGTTCAATCAGCTTTTTTTATGGATTGCTCAATGTGAACCAATAATAAATGGATACTCTGATATACATCCCTGATATCATGTCGGCATTCATCTACCACCCAGTTAAAAACAATAGCATAAATTCCGTTTGCTACTAATTCAACTTTGTGAACTGAAAATGGACCTCTAGGTCGCATGTAATTCTCTATTGCTTTAGCATATTCTTTTCGCAAAACGCGATAAAATTCTGGTGGATCTTGTGCAATTCTATTGAGATTGATATAGAATATCTTATTTTCTTTTATTTTCTGTAACATCCGATAGAACATCCGGTCCATCGTTTCGCCATCTACACTTCGTAATGTCCGCCTAGTTTGTAGAGTTAAAACTGAAGTAAATAAATCACAAATATTACGGTATTTTGTATAAAAAACTCCACGATTTATATTTAACTTCTTACAAAACTTAGTTACAGTAAACTTATAAACTCTATATTTTGACAGCTCTAACAGGAGAACTTGTTCGGTCTTTGTTAAACTCATCTCGATCGCTCCTACTTATAGTATCATAAGTATATCAATAATAGTCATGTCGAGCAATACTATCTTGGAAAAAAATGATGTTATTTTTAAAAAGCTAAAAAAGTACTTCAAAGGGCAGTATTCTTTAATTTGTCTGCTAAATAAAAAACCAACAACTACTAAAATCGTAGGTTGGTTTTCAGATAATAAGTTAAATATGATTTTTATTTTAAATTAGGTTTGACTATCACGCCTATTTTTTCTTTGGCGCTTGGCCTTACGAATTTTACTACGTTGCTCAATTTTATTTTTTTGCGCTCTGTCTTGTTGAATAGCTCTTTTAATCTTTTTCTTATAGCCTGGTTTACGCTTCTTTTGTGCTTTTTTTACCATCCCCCTTACCTTATTATCAAGGCCTTGAGAAGTTGACTTTCTTAACTTGCGGTTATGATAATGCGTCCGTGGTATGAGAGAATTATCTTTAATTTCGACAAAATCAAAATGAAGTCCCATTTTTTCCAGCTTAAGGATTTGATTCATTTCTTCTTCACGAATTAAGGTAATGGCATGACCACTCATCCCATTTCGTCCGGTTCTACCAATACGATGAATCACAAATTCTAATTCGCGGGGGATTTCATAATTAATGACTAAACTGACACCTTCAATATCAATGCCGCGTGCAGCTAAATCAGTTGCCACTACATACTGGTATTGTCCGGCCTCTACTTCACGCATTGTTCTTTTACGTTCGCGCTCAGTAATTCCACCATGAATTTTAGCCACTTTTAAGCCCTGATTAATGAGAAATTCTGTTAGTTCATCAACAGTTTGCTTCGTGTTAGCAAAAATTAGTGCTAAATACGGCTGGCCCATTGTTAATAATTGATAAAGTATTTTTTTGCGACTTTTTGAGCCAACATCAAGCAAGTCGTTTTTGACCGTTGGCGAGATAACAGTAGGATTATCTATGATAATGGTTTCTGGCTTTGCCATGTATTTACGTAAAAAATTAGCCAACTTAACCGGAATTGTAGCAGAAAAAGCAGTTAAAACACAGTTTTGAGGTAATCTTTGTGCAACAAAATCGATCTCACTCAAAAAGCCCATGTCCAGAGTCATATCGGCCTCATCAATGACAAAATTTTTGACATAATCTAAGGGCAAAATCTTTTTTTCAACAAAATCGTGTAGTCTGCCGGGAGTCGCAACCACAATCTGCGGCTTATGAGCAGAGATCTTATCGACTTGTCGCTCACGGTCGCTACCGCCAGCCAGATGTGCAATAGTAATGTTTAAACCGGCAGCGTCCCTTAACTGGCGCGCAACTTGATACAATTGCTGGGCAAGTTCACGACTAGGCGTAGTCAAAATTGCTTGCGGATACTTAAGATTCTCGTCAATTTCATTCATAACTGGAATCAAAAAAGCATGAGTTTTGCCTGATCCGGTAACAGCTTGTACAACAGCATTTTTGTGTGCCATTAAAACAGGGATCACTTTTTCCTGCACCTCAGTCGGTTTAACAAAATTAATCTTTTTTAATCCCTGCCTGATTGCTGGATTTATCTGGTCGTTTTCAAAAATATTATTCATGTTCCTCTTGATATTCCTTGGTTACCTGAACTAGTTCTGCGAAAATTTGTTTCACTTCCGCCATGTCTTTTGCGTTAGCTCCACTTGCTAAAGCGTGACCGCCTCCATCATGTTTTGCTGCTAATTCGTTAATTACTGGTCCCTTTGAACGATAATGGACTCTGAATGTACCGTCTGGTTTTTCAACAAAAACATTCCAGGCAATGATATCCTTAATTCGACCGGGAGTAGAAACAGTACATGAAGCTTGTTCTGAATCTACACCCAATTTATGCAAAGTATCTTGAGTTAAAATTGCATAGGCTGCACCACTAGCATCGACTTTCATATACTCCAAAACTTCGGCCTGTAATTTTGCCTGTTCGAAGGTAACATCACTGATATTACGCGCAATTTCATTAATATTAATTCCGGTCGCTGCCAATTTAGCCGCAATTTTAAAAGTATGATCTGTTGTTTCAGGATACATAAATCTACCGGTATCACCCACTATTCCAGCATAAAGGGGATAAGCAACTTCTGCAGTAAGTGGCATTTTTTCAGTAATAATAAAGTCTGCTACAATTTGTGAAGCAGCAGGAGCCTGATCATCAACAAAACTCATATCAGCATAGGGTTCAACATCGGGATGATGGTCAATTTTTATTAAAAAATCACCTTTGCTATATAATTTATTAGCAATACGGGCAGTATTTCCGGTGTCTGTGGTAATTACAAGAGCACCCACATAATCTTTTTCCGTTACTTGGTCCATCTTATTTATCCAAGCTAAGTCGCCTTCATCATTTTCGCCCGCGCATAAGATGCGCTTATTAGGAAACTGCAGTTTCAAAGAACGTGCAAGTCCAGCCTGAGAACCTAAAGCATCAGGATCTGGACTAGTATGTCTATGCAAAATAATGGTGTCATATTGTGTGATTTTTTGATATATTTCGGTAAAAGTATTCATATCTAAACTCCTTTATTACTTATATAAATTCCAGCCTAATAACAACTTTTTATTGAGTAAACAAATCTAAATCCATATTTTCATAGTCCGCTTCGGTAAAATCCGTAGCTGTCACACCTAAAAGCCTAATACCATCATTTAAAAATGAACTGGAAATAGGATCAAAAAGATCTTTAGCAACATCATATAATTCTAACGGATTATTTGTAGCATGATCAAGTTTACGTCTTTTAGTAACAGTTTTAAAATCACTGTTGCGAATTTTTAAGACAACCGTATTAGCATAAAAATTACGTTCAATTAGCTTACCGGCCAGATCATTAACGTAATTACGCAAATTTGTCAGTGCGGTTTGCTCACTGTAAACGCTGGGTTCATAGGATCGTTCAATACTAATAGATTTGCGATTACGCTCGTCGTCGGGAATTACCCGGGATAAATCAATACCATTTGCGTGCTCTGCCATTAAATAACCCATACGGTTGAAATGTTTTATTAAATCACGAACATGCATTTTTTGCAAGCCACGTCCTGTAAATACATTCATTTCTGCTAATTTTGCTTGTGTCTTGGGCCCAATGCCATGAAACTGAGCAATTTTTTGTTTTGCTAAAAATTGCTGCGCTTCTTCGGGCAAAATAATAGTGCGACCAAAAGGCTTCGAATATTCAGAACCCATTTTAGCCAAAAATTTGTTATAGGTGACACCAAAGGAACAGTTCAGGCCAATTTCTTTTTTTATTTTTTTCTGCAAATTAATTGCAATCTGCAAAGCAGAAGTTACTCCTAATTTGTTTTCAGTTACATCCAAATAAGCTTCGTCAAGTGCAATAGATTGAACGTTATCAGTAATTTCATGCATCAACTGATGAATTTCTGCAGAAACACTATGATATTTCTTAAAATCGGGACTCATAAATACCAGTTTATTTTTGGGTATAAGTCTTAGGGCCTTAATCGATGGCATAGCCGAATGAACGCCATATTGACGGGCAATATAGTTGGCTGTAGCAACCACACCGTGACCGTGATAATTTCTCGGATCCTGACCAATTACTAGTGCCTTATTTTTCAATTCAGGGTGATCACGAGTTTCTACGGAAGCATAAAAAGCATCCATATCAAGGTGAATAATTTTTCTATGTGTATCATTTTTGGGCAGTAAACCGTCGTCAAAGCTATTCATAAATCCAGCGCTCTGTCGGTGACTCAAAAATTTTAGCAGCTGACTTAGGACCCATTCTGTATGGTAAATATTGTTCAGGCTCTTGCCCCTGTTCATTTTCCTTTTGCCATGCTTCTTCAATATGGTCAATAAATTTCCAGTAGTTCTTTAATTCGCTCCAGTGAGTAAAATTGGTTGAATCATTAACAAAAACATCATGTAGTAAACGTTCATAACCATCTGGCACCTGTTTTTGCTCATCACTTGAAAGTCCGTAACTCAAATTCTCTCGTCTGATGCCAGATTCATTAATTTTTTTACCATTAATAGTAATAAAAATCTGCATCTGCGGATCGATAATAATTGAAATGTTATTTGAATGAGCCATGCCATACTGATTCGACATATGTTTTAAAACAATGTCAATCCTATTTTTCTTTTCTCTCATTTCCTTACCAGTTCTGAAATAAATTGGTAAATCTGCCAGTGGACCCTTTTTAAACTTGACCTCACCGGCTACAAAAGTTTCGGTATCAGAGTCTTCTGCAACATTGGGTTCTTGACGATAGCCAAATGTAATATCACTGCCGAGATATTGTCCCCTTACAAAATGCCGCTCAATTTCGTCTTCGTTAGGAATCACCATGCTGTCTAAAAGTTCTTGCTTTGCCTTGTGGATACTTTGCGAAGTCAGATCTTTAGGTTCCGGCATTGCGAGCAACGTAATAATCTGGAAAATGTGGTTCTGTACCATATCGCGCAAAGCTCCTGCTGTTTCGTAATAACCACCTCGAGCCTCAACTCCCAGTTGTTCTGCCAAAGTGACCTGAACATTTTTAATATTATGATTATTCCAAATATTTTTAATCAAAGGATTGGTCAGCCTCATTGGCAAAATGTTCTGAATCATTTCTTTGCCTAAGTAATGATCAATCCTAAAAATATCATCTTCAGCAAAAGAAGCAGTTATTTGTTTGTTTAACTCTTCTGCTGTAGCTAGATCACGTCCAAAAGGCTTTTCAACAACAATGCGGTTAAAACCTGAGCTGGTTAAATGTTGATCATTAATGTGTTCAGCAATAGTCCCAAAGAATTTAGGAGCCATGGCCATGTAGAAAATACGATTTCCCTGTGCACTATAACGATCGTCAAGATCTTGCGCCAAATTTTTCAAAGTTTCATAGTGTTCAACATTTGTTACATCATGAGACTGATAGTAAAAATGGCTGGCAAACGCAGCTAAATCATTTTCATCCACTTCATTATGTGTTTCGTGTACAGCGTCACTCACTTGGTCGCGCAAATATTCATGTGACCAGGGACGACGAGCCGTGCCAATCACAGCAAAATTATCGTGAATTAAACCTTGTTCAAATAAATTAAACAGTGCAGGATATAACTTCCTATGAGCTAAATCTCCACTCCCACCAAAGATAATCATAATTACCGGAATGTTATTCATGAAAAAATCCTTTCTGCTATCTTTTTACACTAACTTTATTTTATACTATTTTGCCGTTAAACTCGCGCTTTGAGCAATATTTGCTATTTTTGTTTACTAATTTTGGTAACAAAAAAGTGCCTTAAAGGCACTTATTAACCACTTTATTTTGACTTGTCCGGTGTTTCAGCAGATGAACTAGCTGGCTTTTCTTCAGCTGGTTTTTCAGCAGGCTGATCCGGCTTTTGATCTGTCGTCGGTTCACTTTGTTCTGCTTCTTCAGTTTTGTCAGTATCTGCAGAGGCAGAAGCTGGTTCAGCATTGGTTGCATTGCCTGGCAGAATTTGCTGTACCGCCATTCTGCTAAAAGTTAAATAAATGCCATCTGCATCGAGCACCACAGTTTTGTCTTTAGTATTAACAGAATCAATTTTACCGTGAAGACCGTCGATCATGATGACGCTGTCACCTTTCTTCAATTGATTCATCATTTCCATTTTCTTTTGCTGTTGCTTTTTTTGGGGTTTGATCATAGTAAAATACATTAAGGCAATCAAAACTACAAAAACTATGATTGTCCACATAGTACTACCTGAATTATTAGCCTGTGCTAAAAATAAATTATTCACTTTTACACTCCTCAAATTAAAATTACTCATTGTCTAAATATTTATTATACAAAAAATAACAAACAATTGCATTATTTGTTTGGCAAGGGCAAGCCTAAATGAATGTATGCCTTCTCTGTAACCATTCTTCCTCTTGGCGTCATCAATAGAAAACCATTCTGCATCAAATAAGGTTCGTACAGTGACTGGATAGTTTCAACGTCTTCTCCTGAATTTGCCGCTAAAGTCCTGATTCCTACCGGACCACCACGATAATTTTCAATAATCACACGCAAAATTTTGCGATCAGTCTGATTAAGCCCTTCATCGTCAACTTGCAATTGTTGCAGTGAGCTTTTGGTAGTCGCAAAAGAAATAACTTCTTCTCCTTTGACCTGAGCAAAATCACGCACTCTGCGTAATAACCTGTTAGCCACACGGGGCGTGCCCCTAGATCTGCGTGCTAATTCGTGTGCTGCTTGAGGTTCAATATCAATATTAAAAACTTTGCTTGAACGACAGATAATTTTTTCCAACTCATCAACCGTATAATACTGCAAGTGTTCCACGATACCAAATCGTCCGCGCAAAGGTGCAGACAATTGCCCAGCCAAAGTAGTTGCGCCGACTAAAGTGAAAGGTGGCAAGGGGACATGAACCGCGTGAGTAGTCTGCCCTTCACCAATCACGATATCGACATAATAATCTTCCATAGCAGAGTAAAGAACTTCTTCAATTGGTTTGGCCAAGCGATGAATTTCATCAATAAATAAAATATCACCAGGATTAAGATCAGTTAGCAAGGCAACTAAATCACCAGCCTTTTCAATTGCAGGTCCACTGGTACTTTTTAGGTGGACACCAAGCTCATTAGCTATTACAAATGCTAAGGTTGTTTTTCCCAATCCAGGCGGACCATATAATAGAACGTGATCCAGTGCTTCGTCTCTTTTTTTGGCAGCTTTTATATAAACTGCCATTTCTTTTTTTACCCGTTTTTGTCCCAAATATTCATCTAGTGTTTGGGGACGCAGTGAAAATTCGGCTTGTTCTTCTTCTGAGCCCTGAACTTCACCAGAAACTATCTCATTTTTATTTTCTGCCAACTGTCTCACTTCCTTTTTAAATCGTTATTTTCATTATAGCAAGATTTACTTCTTTAAGAGAAGAGACAATCCCTTTTTGATGTACTGATCTGCCGTTGTCTTCTCTTCTTTAATTAAAGCCGGTGTAATTCTGTCTACTTCTTTTTTAGTATAACCTAGTGCCAGTAAAGCTAATAAAGCATCATTTAATTCCGGCGTTACTTCTGCTAAAGCTTCTTTATTTGCCTTCTTGACATAGTCTCCTAATTTACCTTTTAAATCAAGGACAATTTGTGAAGCTGTTTTTTTGCCTACACCAGGAAAACGAGTTAAGTATTTCACCTCACCCTGTTCAATTGCTTCTGCTAGAGAATTACTGTCTTCAGCAGCCATAATTGCTAAGGCAGACTTTGGTCCGATACCACTAACACTTAAAAGTTTTAAAAACAGTCCTTTATCATCTTCTGTTTGAAACCCATATAAGGTTACTCCAGTATCTCGCACGATTTGTTCAATAAAAACTCGCACTTTTTGTCCCTCTTGGTATGCGTATGGTGAGGGACTAAAGACCTTGTAGCCAACTCCATTTACGTCAACTACTATAAAATCTGGCTTAATTAGAGTAATAGTACCATTTAAATATTCATACATTGTTATTAGTCTTTCTTAAACATTTTGTGCAAATCACTTTTTCTTAGGCGCACAATTGCCAAATTACCCTTCGCATCATGATACGGATCAGAAATTTGTCTCAAACTCGTCAAAATTTCGCCACAATCTGCAGATGTCAGCCTTTTACGTCCAGGAACTTCCCTTTGAGCCTGATCTGCTGCTATTCTTTTAATTAAATTTTGAAAATTGCTGTCATCTACGTTTAAAAACGTGTCTAAAATTGTACGCACAGAATGTTCGACATCTGTACCCAGCCAGGTAGGATAGGATCTCAAGATGAAGGTATCTTGTCCAAAATCTTCTAAAAAAATACCAATTTTTTGAATATCTGCCAACTTATCTTTTATTTGTAGAAAATCTAAATTGCCAAATTCCAAAATTAAAGGACTCAATAAACCTTGCTGGCTGATTTTAGAACTAGACAACTCGAGCATAATCTTTTTAAAAGAAAGCAGTCTTCTGGCGGCAACCTGATCAATTAAATATAAGTCATCATTATTTGTGGCAATAATATATATTTTAGTTTGACCCACAAAACTTAATTCGGGTAAACTACTTGCCAGTAATTCATCCCCGGTAGAAATCACTCCGCTACTAGACTGCTTACTGGTGAAAGGCGTCAACTGACATTGTTTTTTAACATTCTCCGTCCAAGTTGCGGTAATCAGATAACGATCATCATCTCGCGGGGTATCTAAATTCACATACTGTGTATGTTGAATATGCTGGATTTTTTCAGGTACCGTTTCATTAATTTGGTCAGCTTGAGTTTCAGGTCTTTTAGTTTCAACCACGTTTTTATTTAAATTAAATTTTAACTGATCAACTAAAGTATCTTCTGTAGCATTATTTAAATTGCTGATAGCATCAGATTTTGTTTCACTTTTCAAGAGCACAGTGCTGATTGCATTTGTTATTAAACGACTTAATTCAGTTTCTTTGGATAAACGTACCTCCCTTTTTGTGGGGTGCACGTTAACATCTACCAAAAGCGGATCAGTTTTTATTTTAACTACAGCTATCGGATAATGTTTAGCAGCAAGGTTATTACCATAACCAGCCATCACTGCACTAGCTAATTTAAAATTTCTAATATACCGACCATTTAGTAAAATTGAAATAAAATTACGCGTAGATCTGGTAAGTTCAGGGTTAGAAATTAAGCCACTTACCTCAAAATCATTATCACTGCTTTTAAAAGACAACATTTTTTCCGCAATATTTCTGCCGTAAACACTAGAAACAGTTTGCCGTAAATTATTGTTGCCAGCAGTCCTTAGTAATATGCGACCTTCGTTCATCAATGTAAATGCAATTTCAGGATAACCTAACGCAATCCGATTAACAATATCCACGATTTTCATAATTTCAGTTCTCGGACTACGTAAATATTTTAATCGCGCCGGTGTGTTATAAAATAAATCTTTGACTGTAATCTGTGTACCCTTTCTGGCAGCAGCATTTTCCTGTGTTTTCTTAACTCCGCCAGCAAACTCGGCGCGCGTACCTATTTCATTAGCAGAATTAGTTAAAATTTCGACGTGACTGACTGCAGCAATTGAGGCTAAGGCTTCGCCTCTAAAACCTAATGTATTGACATTAAATAAGTCATGCTCATTTGCAATCTTACTAGTCGCATACCTGGTAAAAGCAAGATCAATCTGATCGCTATCAATTCCTGAACCGTTATCTTGAACTACAATTTGCTTTAATCCGGCATCAGTGAATTCAATTCTAATTCTGCTGCTACCTGCGTCAATTGCATTTTCGACCAGTTCTTTTACCACGCTAGCAGGTCGTTCAATTACTTCTCCGGCTGCGATCTGATTAGAGAGATTGACAGAAAGCTCATGTATTTTTGCCATGACTAGTTCTCATCCTTTAAATCTTCTTGCCAATTTTCGACTAACTGCATTACTTGCAGCGGCGTCTGATCAGCTAAATAAAGATTAGAAATTTCATCTAAGATATCTTTTTCTTTATCAGTTAATTCATCCTTAGAATCTGATGGTGTTTCAATAGGAACTGCTTCTGTTTCACTAACTGAACTAAACAAATCCAGCTGCGTGGAAGCTGGGCCCAAATTACTTCCTTGAGCTTCAAGCCTATTAAGCAACTTGGTAGCTTTGCGTAAAACTTTTCTCGGCAATCCAGCAAGTTGTGCTACATGGATGCCATAACTTTGATCAGCAGGTCCTGGTAAAATTTTATGAAGAAAAATTAATTTACCGTTTTCTTCGGTTGCTCCAACGTGAATATTCTTTAAATGAGACAGTGTCTGTTCCATTGCTGTTAGCTCGTGGAAGTGCGTCGCAAACAAGACTTTAGCACCAACTTCATCGTGCAGATACTGCACAATAGCACCAGCTAGAGCCATGCCATCATAGGTTGCTGTTCCGCGACCAATTTCATCAAATAAAACTAGACTCCGCTTGGTGGCATGCTGTAGTGCGTCGTTGGCTTCAGTCATTTCGACCATAAAGGTACTTTGACCGGAAATTAAATCGTCTGCTGCACCAATTCGGGTAAAAATTTGGTCAAAAATCGGCAAGTCAGCACTATCTGCTGGCACAAACGAACCAATTTGAGCCATCACGGCAATAAGCGCCATTTGTCGCATATAAGTACTTTTCCCTGACATATTAGGACCTGTTATCAGAAAAATGTCCGTATTTTCTGTTAATTTCACATCGTTAGGAATAAAAGAGCCTGCCTTCATGACCTGTTCAACTACAGGGTGACGACCCATGATAACTTTAACATCCTGATTATCAGAATGAAATTGTGGTCGGCAGTAATTGTTGTCCTCGGCAACTTGAGCAAAAGAGCAGAAAACATCGAGCTCTGCCACTTGTCCAGCCAACTTTTGCAAGGCTGGAATATATTTCTTAACTTCTTCTCTTAATTTCACAAACAAATCATATTCTAAATCCGTTGATTTGGTCTGTGCTTCTAAAATCAGATTTTCATGCTCTTTAAGTTCAGGTGTAATATATCGTTCAGCATTGGTCAAAGTTTGCTTACGAGTATAACGATCTGAAGGTACTTTGTCCTTATTCGAGTTTGTAACCTGAATATAATAGCCAAAGACCTTGTTGTAACCTACTTTTAAATTTTCAATTCCTGTTTTGGCCCGTTCATCCTGTTCCATTTCGGTCAGCCATTTTTTACCATTATTCATGGCATCCCGGTAGCGATCTAATTGACTATCAACGCCATCTTTGATTAGCCCTCCCTCAGTTGTCAGAACTGGAGGCTGATCAACAATGGTATCTGTAATTAATTTGGCAATTCCTTTTAACGGATCAATTTGTCTGGCAAAATTTTGCAGATTTTTATTATCAGCTTTTTGGATTGCTGTCAAAATCGTTGGTACGGCATTGAGAGAATGAGCCAATTGCAATAACTCGCGGGCATTGACATTGCCAAAAGCAATTCGCCCAGTTAAACGTTCCAGGTCATAAACCCCTTTAAGAGCATCATTAATATTTTCCCGCGTAAAATATTCATCAATTAATGCCTGCACCATTTCCTGCCGTTTATTTAGCTGCTCAACAGATAAGAGTGGCCGAGCCAGCCATTGTTTTAACAATCGTCCACCCATTGCAGTATGAGTTTTATCCAGAACCCAAAAAAGGGAACCCATTTTTTTGCCGGTTTTCGCAGATGCTGTTAACTCTAAATTATCCCGTACGGTATGAGACATTTGCAAATATTGATTGACTTCATAACTTTTTGCTACTTGTAAGTGGGCTAAACTGCGGCGCTGCGTCTGCAATAAATAACCTACAAGTTGTTTTACAGCAGCTTTTTCGGCAGAATTAGTTAAATTTTGTTCAGCAAATGAAATCTCTGCATGTTTGCCAGTTAATTCTACGGGCTCTGACACCGTAATATTAGCTTTATGGAGAAAATCACTATCCTTGTCACTTAAGTGACCATTAAAAACAACTTCGCGTGTTCGCAGCGAAAGCAACTCATTTGAAACAGCAGCAAAGCTTTTTAAATGTGTAGCATAAATTTCACCAGTGGATAAGTCACTGTATGCCAGTCCAAAGCAGCTTTTGGTAGTTACAACAGATGTAAGATAATTCGATTCTTTAGCTTCACTGGGCTTGTCATTCATTAAAGTTCCGGGAGTCACAAGTTGAATTATGCCCCGTTTAACCATTCCTTTAGCTTTTTTAGGATCTTCGAGTTGTTCACACAAGGCTACCTTATAGCCTTTTTCAACCAAAGTATCTACATAGGATTGGACTGCTACATGCGGAACTCCTGCCATTGGAACAGGGTTTTCAGCTTTATTAGATCTGTGAGTCAAAGTTAATTCTAAAATTTGAGCACCTTTGACTGCATCATCTTCAAATAATTCATAAAAATCGCCCACCCGATAAAAAAGGAAAGCATCGGGATATTGCTTTTTAATTTCGTGATATTGCTCCATCATCGGAGTCAGGTTTGTTTGCGCCATTATTCCCCTTCTTTTCTGCATTACTGTTATTATTATACGCTAAAGTTCTTATTAAAAGAAAAAAGACCGCAAGTAAAACGATCTCTTTTCACAATATGTTTTTTTGCCGCAGTGATTGCTTTCTTTTTAAAAAATTTAAGCAATGTGGCCTTCAATACTTTGTAAATCTTTTTTGCCATCCATTTTCACAATAGCGCTAATTGCTGCAGTAATGCCTTTTACATCATCTGCTAGGCTAAGACAAGGAGTTTCAGGTTTAGCAACAACTTGCTCAGGTAAATACGGAATGTGCATAAATCCAGCCTTTAAGTTACGAAATTCCTTGTCAATCATATACTGCACTTGATACATAATATGATTGCAGACAAAAGTCCCTGCAGTTGTTGAAACAGAGCTTGGCAATCCAGCTTCCCGAATTGCACGTGCCATCGCTTTTACGGGAAGTTGTGTAAAATATGCGTTTTGACCATCTTCATGAATAGGACTGGCAATAGGTTGATAACCTTTATTATCAGCAATACGTCCATCATCAAAATTGATAGCTACTCGTTCTGGAGTCAAAGCATAACGACCACCAGCTTGACCGATATTTAAAACATAATCTGGTTTTTCCTTAAGAATATCTTCATGAACTACTTCTGCACAGTCGCCAAAAACTGTTGGTATTTCGAGTTTAACGATCTTTGCACCAGCAATCTCATCATCCAGCCGTTTAACTGCTTCAATTGCAGGATTAATCTTATCTTCGCCAAAGGGATCAAAACCTGTTACAAGAATTTTCATTATCTTTTCTCCTTACTATCTTAAAAAGCTAAAAAGTACATTAGAATAATTTGAATGAGCAGCATGCTAATTGCAATCGGAAATTGTTGCTTGATTACACCTAATTGATCTTTCATTTCCATTAATGCAACTGGCAAAGTATTAAAGTTGGCTGCCATTGGGGTAAGCAATGTACCGCAGTATCCAGATGTCATTCCTAATGCCGCAACTACAATCGGTGAACCACCTTGGGCGACAACGAAAGGAATGCCAATCCCTGCTGTAATAACTGCAAACGCAGCAAACGCATTACCCATTATTGCTGTAAATAGTGCCATAGCAATACAGTAAAGTGCAACTCCTAATAAGTGGTTTCCAATAGGAAAAAGACCAGAAATAGCCTTGGCGGTCACTTGTCCCACACCTGAAGCTGTAAATACCACACCCAAAGTAGCGAGTAATTGTGGCAAAATTCCGGCAGAGCCGACAGAGCGCACCATTCTCTGAGTATCTTCATACACAACTTTAGCATTTGCTTTAGTCAGAATTTGTGCGCAAATAAGTGAAACAATTGCTGCCACACCTATACCTACTTGACCACCCAGATTAGTAAATTGGGCTATTAATAAAGCTAAAACTGCTAGCAAGATACTTGGCAAAAAGATCCAGTTGCCAATGCGTTTAACAGTTTGTTGAGCAACTTTTTCATCCAATTCCCTGATGTGACCTACGCGAACCTGTTTAAACAGAGATAATAAAGCAATAATTATTATAATTGCACCGTTAATTGCATTCGAAAGCCATTGCCCACAACAGAATAGTATTGCAAACAAAAACCAGAAAAGCCCGGTACCCCAACGCACAGGATTTGATTGATCACGCCAAGACTCAATTGCTGCAGCCAAGAAAAACAGCCCGATTAAGATATAGAACGCTAATAAAATATTGTTGATTAAAGTATCCATTATTTCTCCTACTTCTCTTGCTGTTTGAGTAATTTTTGGTCAAACACATGATTGTAACCCACACATAAAATATAACTGATGATTGCAACTGGAAAAGTGTATAGAACTATGCCACTAGGATCAACTGGGTAACCCAGTGATTTCATAGTACTTGCAATAAGTAGAACGCTTGAAGAAGCTACGAATAAATTTTGGGCAAAGAAATTACCAAAATTTTCTGTTGCAGCCGCCCTACCTTTGATTTGGTCTACTTCAAGAGGCGTCAATTCGCTATTAACCTTACCGGCCGCTTGTGCCATTGGATTAATTAATGGCGCAATAAATTGGACGTGTCCTTGTAATGAAATACCGAAAGCACCAGCAATTTCACGAATGGCTTGGTAAATATCGAAGATACGACCTGGAGTCAGTTTCTTCATTTTTTTAATCAAATTAACAGCAGCTTGTTTTAAACCATGTCTTTCTAAAATTCCAATAGTTGGCAAAGTAAGAAAGAATAACGAAACCATTCTATTATCCATAAAACCTTTACCCAGAATTGTCAAAAATGAGGTAAAATCTATTCCCGAAACTAATGCCGTAACTAAAGCAGCAATTACAACTACGGCTATCGTGTCAAGTCCTAAAGCAAATCCGACTACTATAACAACAATACCTAATAAACTTAAATATTCCACTAATGTTCCTTTCCAGTGAACAATCAAAACTGATATAAGCTTAAAACTGCATTATAACAAAAAATCCTGCCAGCAAGCCCCACAGGGTTGCTAGTAGGATTTATTAAATAACTAATAAAAACTAGATTACATCACACCTGGATTGCCAGCACCTGCGCCTGCATTAGGATCAGCAGCAGGTTTATCTTCTGGTATTTCGGCAACAACAGCTTCAGTAGTTAAGAGAAGAGCAGCAATTGAAGCAGCATTTTGTAAAGCAGTACGGGTTACCTTGGTTGGGTCAATAATTCCGGCTTCAACCATGTTTTCCCACTTGCCATTAGCTGCATTATAGCCTACTTCATTTTCTTGACCTTCAAGTTTGTTCAAGATAACTGAGCCGTCTTCACCAGCATTGTCAGCGATTTGACGAACTGGAGCAGTTAAAGCTTCTAAGACAATGTTAATACCTGTTTGTTCATCAGCATTGTCACCTTTAAGGTCCTTAACAGCATCCTTAACATCTACTAAAGCAGTACCACCACCAGCAACGTAGCCTTCATCAACAGCAGCACGGGTTGAGTTCAAAGCATCTTCGATGCGGTATCTGCGTTCTTTTAATTCAGTTTCAGTAGCAGCACCGACATGGATAACAGCAACTCCACCAGTTAATTTAGCTAGGCGCTCTTGTAATTTCTTCTTGTCAAAGTCAGAAGTAGTTTCTGCAATTTGCTTTCTAATTGAATCTTCACGGTCTTTAATTGCTTCATCTGAACCTGAACCATCAACAATAGTAGTTGAGTCCTTAGTTACAGTAATCCGGCGAGCTTGACCTAATTGGTCAATCTTAGTGTCCTTTAATTCGAGACCTAAGTCCTCAGTAATTACTGTACCACCAGTTAAAGCGGCAATATCTTGCAATTGTTCTTTACGACGGTCGCCAAAGCCAGGAGCTTTAACAGCAACAACGTTAAAGGTACCACGAATCTTGTTCAAAACTAAAGTTGGTAATGCTTCACCAGAAACATCATCAGCAATGATCAAGAGTGATTTGCCTTGTTGCACAATTTCTTGTAACAATGGCAAAATGTCTTGAATGTTAGAAATCTTCTTATCAGTGATTAAAATGTATGGATTGTCAAGATCTGCTTCCATCTTGTCATTATCAGTTACCATGTATTGTGACAGGTAACCACGGTCAAATTGCATACCTTCAACTACTGATAATTCAGTTTCAATACCACGTGAATCTTCAATAGTGATCACACCATCATTACCAACTTTTTCCATTGCGTCAGCGATTAAGTCACCAACTTCTTTTGAGGCTGAAGATACTGAAGCTACTTGAGCAATCTGGTCTTTTGAAGAAACAGTGTGACTAATCTTATGTAATTCGTTAACTACAGCCTTAGTAGCTTTTTCAATACCGCGACGAACACCAACAGGATTAGCACCAGCAGTAACATTCTTCATGCCTTCACGAATGATTGCTTGAGTCAAAACAACAGCAGTAGTTGTACCATCACCAGCAATGTCATTGGTTTTTTGTGCTGCTTCTGCAACTAACTTAGCACCCATATTCTCATAGTGGTCTTTTAATTCAATTGCCTTGGCAATTGTCACACCATCGTTAGTAATGTCTGGGTTGCCGTATGATTGCTCTAAAACAACATTTCTACCCTTAGGACCAATAGTTGCCTTAACAGTGTCAGCTAATTTATCAACGCCCTTTAATAGAGAACGTCTTGCTTTTTCTGAAAATTTAATTTCCTTTGCCATATTTTTCTGCGCTCCTTAATTACTTAACAATTGCTAAAATATCTTTTTCGTGAAGGACTAAATACTTTTCGTCATCATACTTGACATCTGTGCCTGAATACTTGTCGTATAAAACAACGTCACCTTTTTTAACGGTCATAGGAATTTTACTGCCGTTCTCAGCATAACTGCCCTCACCAACAGCAACAACTTCACCTTCTGTTGGCTTTTGTTTAGCATTAGAAGCCAGGACGATTCCGCCTACAGTTTTCTCTTCTTCTTCTTTAACTTTAACGATCACGCGATCACCAATTGGTTGTAACACGTTTGTCCCTCCTAAAATTAAATTTTAATCTCTTTTATGTGCCATTAGCACTCCTATTTGTCAAGTGCTAACTTACATTTATGATAATAACCCCTTTTATGAAAAAATGCAAGAAAAAATTAGCACTTTGAGTAAAAAAGTGCTAATTCTATTTTTAGACCTACTTTTTCTTGTCTGAGTCCAGAAAGTAAATTAGAGTTTGTAATTCCGTTGCCAAATCAACGTTCTGGATTCTAATACCACTTGGAGCAGACAAACGAATTGGCGTGAAATTCATAATTCCTTTGATGCCGGCTTCAACCATATCATCAGCAGTTTTTTGAGCTGTTGTAGAAGGAACAGTCAAAATAGCAATAGAAATCTGCTGGTCACTAAGCTGTTTTTTTAGCTCACTCATATCATAAACAGGAACGCCACTAAGAATCTTGCCCGTAATTTTATCATCAATATCAAAAGCACATGAAATACGGATATTGTTTGTACGCTTGAAATTATAGTTTAATAATGCGTGACCTAAATTACCAACGCCAACCAGGGCAACATTGGTTAAGGTATCTTGGTTTAAAATCTTTTTAAAAAAAGAAAGCAAGCTTTTTACATCATAGCCGTAGCCACGTTTGCCCAATGCGCCAAAGTATGAAAAATCACGTCTGATTGAAGCACTATCTACTTGAACGGCTTCAGATAATTCAGTAGAGGAAACTTTTTCTTTGCCAGCCTCATTTAAAATTATCAGATAGCGGTAATATAGCGGCAGTCTTTTAGCCGTAGCCGTGGGTATTTTGATTTTTTCCATTTAAAAAGCCTCCAACTTGATTAAGTAAATATTTCGTTTTGTGAATTTTTCAGCAATTACTACTATTTTATCTATAAATTTGCGCTATTTGCAAACATTTTTTTCACAATCTATCAAATTTTAGCATAATAGTATCAGGTTGATAATAGAAATTTGTATTTTTACTCTTTTTAATGTAAACAAAGTATAAATTTCTAATTATCTTTTTATATTTTCTTAAATGCTCGTAAA
>CAMLRO010000026.1 GCA_946482425.1 uncultured Lactobacillus sp. | reverse complement strand
CCGTCAACAAACTTACGAGATAATTTTTGGATCATCTTTTTCTCCTTAACAAAATAATTTTAAATACGAACATTTTAAGTGAAGTCTAATTACCCTCTTTATCATTTAAGCTTTTATATAGCTATAAATCAATATTAAAAATCATAACATTTTTATTTATAACTTACAATATCTATTAATATTGTGATTTTGTTCGATTTTTACATTGAAATACTTCGCTAGTAATACTATAATTTTAACAATACGATCTATAATTTTATCTTGACCAAGGTTAAAATCACTAGTAAAGTGTAATCAATTTAACTTTAATATTTTTGAAAAGGAGAGTGCATTAAATGTCAAATTGGACAACAAAATTTGTTAAAGAGGGCTTAACGTTTGACGATGTGTTATTGATTCCAGCGGAAAGCCATGTATTGCCAAATGAAGTGGATCTTCATACTCAATTAGCGCCTAATCTGAAACTCAATATTCCTATTATTAGTGCCGGAATGGATACCGTAACTGAAGGCGCAATGGCAATAGCAATCGCTCTGCAAGGTGGTTTAGGAGTGATCCATAAAAATATGTCCATCACTGCCCAAGCTGGCGAAGTTGCAAACGTCAAAAATGTTGTTGTTCCATCTAACATTACCAAAGCAGCTGTCGATGACAATAATCATCTGCTCGTCGCTGCTGCGATTGGCGTGACCAGTGATACTTTTGAGCGGGCTGAAGCACTTATTGAAAAAGGTGCAGATGCAATTGTCATTGATACTGCCCATGGTCACTCAGCTGGTGTTTTACGCAAAATTAAAGAGATTCGTGATCATTTTCCTAATATTACGTTAATTGCCGGTAATGTTGCTACAGGCGATGCTACCAGAGCACTTTTTGATGCTGGTGTGGATATCGTAAAAGTGGGTATTGGCCCTGGGTCTATCTGCACAACCCGCGTAGTAGCTGGTGTTGGCGTACCACAAATTACAGCAATTTATGATGCTGCTACTGCTGCAAGAGAATACCACAAACCAATAATTGCAGATGGTGGAATAAAGTATTCAGGTGATGTTGTTAAGGCCCTCGCAGCGGGTGGCAATGCTGTCATGCTTGGGAGCATGTTGTCAGGTACCACTGAAGCACCGGGAGAAATATTTGAAAGCGATGGTCAAAAATATAAGACCTATCGGGGTATGGGATCTGTCGGAGCAATGGCTCAAGCCCATGGATCCTCTGATAGATATTTCCAAGGTGGTGTCAATGAAGCTAATAAATTAGTTCCTGAAGGTGTTGAAGCACGCGTAGAATTCAAAGGTGATGTTTCTGATATTATTTTCCAAATTATTGGTGGTTTGCGTTCAGGTATGGGTTATGTGGGTGCAGCCACTATTGATGAACTACGTGAGAATGCTCAATTTGTGAAGATTACCAATGCTGGTTTAAGGGAATCTCATCCACATGATGTCCAAATTACAAAAAAAGCACCTAATTACGAAAGATAAAAATTTAAATTAAAAAATAGTTATTGCGTGAAAGCAATAACTATTTTTTTGATCTATTTTTCAGATATGGCTTCATTCAGCTTCTGTAGATTTTTTACCAATTCTTTCTTCGTATCAGCTCCTAAAATTTTGGCATAACTATTCTCAGAATTGACAAAATAATTAGTTATTTTTGGTCTTAGCTTGACAGCTTTCTCAGTTAGAATTATTGCCTTTAATCGTGTATCATATTGATCAACTTTTTTGGTAATTAAGTTTTTTTCTTCCATTAAGCGTAATACATTAGTAGCAGTAGACTTCCTAATGTTAAATTCATGCTCAATATCCTTCTGATAAATTGACTTGTTTTGGGCAAATGAAGCCAAATATTCAATGATCAACATCTGTGTTCCAGTTAAACCAATTTTTCTGGCGTAGTAATCAGCATTACGATTAAATGTATTTTGTACACGCTGTAAGGCTAATCCTAATCTGTTCATTAATCTATTCCTTTGCCTTCATTGGTTTTGTTGCTTGGTAAAGTAAGTATACACCAACAAGAACAATAATTAGAATAAAAATAAAACCTACCTGAGCAGCCTCAATGTATTTTCCAGTAGTAGAGCTTTGACTACTCATCTGTTCTACAAATTGCATAATAGCTGAAATAATTGCCGTGCCGACAGCTCCAGCAAATTGCTGCGCCATATTGAACAGACCATTGCCATCTGTATTTTCTTTTTCATCTAGTTGACCAATGGAAGCAGTCATTGTGTCCCCCATTACCAGACCTATACCCATCATTGTAATAGCATAGAACAGAATAATTTTGCCAGATGATAGTGAGGAAGCAAATAAACAATAAAGAATGCCGCCTATTATTTCAAAAAAAGCACCCGTCATAATTGGCTTTCTGGGACCGTAATTGTCGAGCAATCTGCCACTAATTGGTGAGAGCACCGCTCCAACAAGTCCACCGGTTAAAAGCAGAAGACCTGCAGTCATTGCTGTAGAATGATTAACAATTTGAACATAATTAGGCAAGATAAACGACAATCCTAAAGTATTAACTTGAAAAATAAAATAAGCTGTTATGCCTTGAGTAAATTTAGTGTTTTTAAAAACTCTAATATTAATTAACGGAGTAGCGGTATTTAATGAATGCTTGATAAAAATAATTAAACAAATAACACCAACTGCCAGAGGCAAAATGAACATTAATGGTTTTTGTAATATGGTAGACAAATTGCTAAAAGCAAAAATAAAACCGATAAATGTTAAAGCAATGCTCAGAAATCCTGCTGTATCGAGTTGCGTATGTGCAATTTTTTTGGATTCATCATTAATTGAAGCTATACCCATTAGTAGAGAAATAATCATCACAGGAATGATAAAAATAAATATGTAGCGCCAACCTAAAGTATTGACGACTAATCCGCCAAATGTTGGACCTAAAGCTGGAGCAACCGCCGTAATCATTGTTCCTATTCCCATAAGCAGTCCAATTTTATCTAATGGCGTCCGTTCCAAAATAATATTAAACATTAATGGAATAGCTATTCCTGCACCTGCTCCTTGGATGACACGACCAAGTACCAGAAAAATAAATTGATTTGCTACTGCATCAATTACTAAACCACAAATAAATAAGGTAGCGGCTGTCACAAAAAGTTTTCTTGAACTAAAATTTCTTTTTAAATATGCAGATAATGGCATAATAATAGAAGCAACTAACAAATAACCAGTTGTCATCCACTGTACGGTAGCCATATTAACATGAAAATCATTCATTAAAACGGGAAAAGTAACGTTTCCTGCTGTTTCAATTAGCACACCTGAAAAAGACATTAATCCGGCTGCGAAAATTGAACAAATTAATTTTGCATCTAATTTTCTTTGCATTCAAATTCCTCCTAAAATTTAGTTAGCAAGCTAACTAATTAACCATAGTAACTCACATTTTTTTGAAATGCAATAAATTTAAAGCAAAGAAAAACCCACCTTAAACTTCAAGGTGAGCAATTTTTTAAAATACTTATTTATCTGTGTCAATCACATATTTTTGCCAATAACGCCAAACGCTTTCGCTTGAAAAACGCTTGGCATTTTCATATGCACCATCGTTCAGTTTCCTGCGTATTTTAGGACTAGCAAAAAACTCAGTAATTTTGGCAGCTAAATCATCTATATGACCACTTGGTACGATAAAGCCACTCTTTCCGTCAGCGATTAAATCCTCTACTCCATAATTAAAATTATATGAAGCTACTGGAACACCGTGAGATTGAGCTTCAAGTACAGAAAGGTTAAAGCCCTCATACCGGGAAGTAACAACAGCAAGCTGCGCATCATCATAAATATAATTCATATCTTTCGCATAACCCATAAAATGGACTACATCTTCCAAACCCAGGTCCTGCACTAATTTTTTTAACTTTTTTTCTTCCTTGAAATTATCAGCGCCATTTCCGTAACCATAAATGTCTAAAGTCAACGAGTCGTTATTTTGATAAGCCTGATTGAAAGCTTTGATGGCATCATCAATCCGTTTTTCATAAAATATTCTAGCCACTACTATTATTTTACCTTTTGTGCGCTCACTCATTGGTATATGTTCAGCATGTAGCTGCTCATCTGGCACTATTCCAACAGGAATAGCAACGATTGGTACTTGCGTCCTCAGCCTTTTACGCATGTCATCTGCTTGTTGTTTTGTAGGAGTAATTACTAAATCGGTTTTACTAAGTAGCTCATTATTAGAAATTGAGTTGTAGGTAAGAGGTGAAGTAGGATCCCAGTAATCTCTAAAATGAATACTGTGAAAATGCTCAATTTTTCTGGCAGGCGTCTTCATATTAATCATTGGTACATTAGTAATATTGCTACGATCCGAAATAAATGTTGATCTTTCATCCCCATCTTGCTCATTCAATTCATCGAGCATAATAGTAAAGGCCTGACCATTATTCATTAGTGAATGGACAATGCCATGAATATCGGTCATTTGAATGTTAGTAGCAGGATAGACATTTGGTTTTCTTTCATATGAAATTTCATAGTAAATGGTATTGTTCGGACGAAAGAACAATTCATAAATCAAATGACCGTCAACTGTATCATAAATTTGGGTCATACTCTTAAATCCACGTGTATCGTAAAATTCCTGCTTAATACAGTGGACATCAGCATTAAAATATTTTATTGTATCAATGCTGCCATTAGGCAACATATTAACGGTCATTGTTTTACGTTGACCTTCAAAGACTTCATAACCATTGTCAATTTGTTTCACATTATTACCACTCGGAATCGGCAAATCTTTTATAGTTACAATACGACTAGTAAATTTTACTGTGCCGGCAAAAAAGTCGAACTTATTGACATAATCATCATCTGTCATGTTATACAAAGGTAAATTACGATGAGCAAACCGATTATATTCTGATGTCACTATTTTTGCCTTAACGTGATTGCGTTTGAAAAGCATTAATCTTTTGACTTCTGCGTGCTCTATTCCCGAACTATTCGCATCTAATCTATTATCTAAAAAGTAATACATAAATTGTCCTTTATTCCTATATTCAAACTATCATAGTCAATTTTAGCATATATTTTTTAAATATAAATAATGGATTTAAATGCAAAAAAGCATTAACCGATCAATATTCGGCTAA
Organism: uncultured Lactobacillus sp.; assembly: GCA_946482425.1. Next base: position 13,305 of record CAMLRO010000026.1, on the reverse strand, counting down.
TACTTTAGTTGAATTATAAATTAATTACTGCTGCTTTTTAGTTAATTTTAAAATTAAAGGCCAGATAATTGCAGCAATTATCCCCAAGGCTAACCCGGACCACAAAATCGGAGAGGTAGTTAATGAAATTCCACTAACAACATTGTTCTGTAGCCATTGAACTAATTGGTTTGCTAAAAACTGTAGTGCTCCAAATGATCCTATGGCCGCAACCAATAAAATAATTGAAGCCCAATATTTACCAAATAACATCAACAAAGCAGCTAGAATAAAAACTAATATTGTTGCAAAGAGGCAATAATGAAAAATACTAATAGTTTGGTTAACTTTATCCTTGTTTTCATTCAAGCCATTGTTAATCTTATTTAACAGCAGGTTGCTTACAGCTTTTTGTACTTCATTATTTTCTGGGAAAGACAAATTCTTAGCAGATACTTCTCCATTTTCTTGATAAGTAACACCGAGATTATATAGACTAACATAAGACATATCCTTATGATATTTTTTGGGTAATTGCTCTAAAATTTTATCTTCTACACCAAAATCCTTAGCCAGTTTCAAGGTACCCTTTAGTCTTGAATCACCAGTATCATTTACACTTTTTTTAATTACTTTCTGTGCCATGCCACGAACATTTTGCACATTAATAGTTATTGGAGATTCCAGTAACAGAAAGCCAGAAATACAAACCACTGCAGTAAAAATCACTCGGAATAGAATACTAGCAAATTTTTTCATTAAATCAACCTCCCACATTAATATTAACTATTTAATCTAGCAGTCATGTTGACCCGAAGCTAAACAGTTACAATTAACCATTTCAGGAGCACTTTCTTTTTTATAAGCAAGTTCTTTTTCTATTTTAGCAATGTCACCCTGAGCAAGAGGCATATCTTTAAGAATAGCTATCATTACCTGACCTTTATGCATATCACACATATGGCTCATCACTTCTTTTGTGACCTCAATCATCATTTCAATCTGAGTAACAGTAGCTGAATAAACAAAACGGCGACCATCTTTACGGGTTTTTAACAGACCCTTTTTGACCAAACGTCCCATCAAAGTTTTGATAGTAGATTCAGACCAGTTCTTTTTTGCCTGAAGCTGCTGAATCACTTCACCAGTGTGAATTTCTCCTAAAGTCCACACTATTCTCATAACTTCCCACTCAGCTTCGGAAATATTATGTTCTCTATTTTTTTCTACCATAATAATCAACTCAACTTTATTTTACTACAGAACAAACTTTTTTATTGCTTTGGCAATTCCATCATGGTCATTATCTTCTGTTACGTAATCGGCATAATCTTTTATCTCTTCGATTGCGTTACCCATGGCTATTTTCATAAAGTCGGGATTCGTAAACATTGAAACATCATTGCCTTGATCGCCAAACACCATAACTTGACTTGGCTTAATTTTCAATCTGTCAGCCAGCTGTAAAACAGCATTTCCCTTGGAAGCATCTTTAATGTTGATTTCAACAATTGACGAAAAACTGCGAACAATATCATATTTTGCAAAAGCCCACTGAGGAATATTATTCCATAGTTTATCAACTTCTCGCTCATCATCAAGAACGCTAAGACCCACTTTATTAAAAGCAAAATCTTGTGTTATTTCTTCAGCTTTACGTACTTTAAGCACATTATTAGTAAAAGTTGCATTTCGTGCCAGGTTAACTCCTATATCACGATCACATGTCCAATAGCATTCTGGGGTTTCAAAATGAAGGTTAACCTGAGCTAATCTTTGTAATTTCCTCATGTTAGTAAAATCGCGATAGTTCATTTCTTCATTCATTAAGATATTGCCCGCCAAATCTTGGATCACAGCGCCATTGAAAACAATGTCATATTGCCTTTTACCCTGCAAACCCAACTGTTTATTAAATTCAATTGTACCAGACAATGGTCGACCTGTAGCCAGAACCACTTTTATACCCTGACTATCTGCTTGTTTAAGAACTCTTTTAGTTTCCGGTAAAATCTGCTTTGTAGTTGTCAACAAAGTGCCATCTAAGTCAACCGCAATCAACTTTATTGCCAAAATAATATCCTCCTACACTTTTTCACTATTTTCTTTATTATACAAAAGTGTCCGGGAAAAAAGTAGGTCATTGTCCATACTAAAAAAGTAGACAAGTCTCAATTTGATATAACTATCAAATTTGAGGGTCATATCATTTTGAGTGGTTTGCCTACTCTTTTATTTGTCAAGGATTATTTAATAATGTAATTTAATTTTCGAAGGTAATTTTTTAACCCTTCTTTTCTGCCAATATCTTTTCCAAAAAAGGCCAAAATATTATTCTACCGTTACGCTTTTAGCTAAATTTCGTGGTTTGTCCACATCCAACCCCTTATCTTTTGCTGCAAAATAAGCAAATAATTGTGCTGTTACCACACTAACAAGTGGCGACAGATAATAATTAACTTCAGGTAAAACAATATCGTCACTAGCTTTAGCTAATGATTTACGCGCAATAGTAATAACTGTTGCTCCACGAGCAATCACTTCCTGAATATTACCCCGCATCAAATCCGCTGTGACAGGATCATTAATCAATGCAATTACTGGCGTGCCTTTTTCAATCAATGAAATTGTTCCGTGTTTTAGTTCTGCTGCCGCAAAACCTTCAGTTTGGATATAAGAAACTTCTTTAAGCTTTAACGCCGCCTCTAAAGCAACTGGATAATCAATCCCCCTGCCAATATAAAAGGCATTACGACTTGGTATAATATCCTTTTGAGCGAGCTGTTCAATTTTCTCTTGGCTGGAAATTACTTGTTCTATTCCTTCCGCTGCTAAAGCAAAATTCTCTTTTAAGTCAAATGCTGCGGCGTCTTTAATACCTAAATTTTCTCCTAATGCCTTGGCAACTATAGCTTGAACGGCAACCTGGGCAGTATAAGCCTTAGTTGAGGCCACAGCAATCTCCGGACCTGCTTCGAGTGACATAGCATAATTAGCTTCGCGCGCCAGAGTTGAATTAGGCACATTTGTTAAAGTCAGACTGGGAATGCCCCGTTTAATCGCTTGTTGCAAGACAACGCGTGAATCAGCCGTTTCACCTGATTGCGATAAGAAAATAAAGAATGGGTGTTTTGACATCATTGGAAAATGATAGCCCGCTTCTGAAGCAAAACCTACTTCAGTTGGAATCTTAGTCAGCTTTTCAAAAAGTTGTTTACCAATTAACCCCGCATGGTAACTTGTACCGGCAGCAAAGATATATAATCTATCTGCCTTTGATAAAGCATTAATAATTTTAGCATCTACTTTTGGGTCACCATTTTGATCAAGATAATATTGATCTAAGTGCCGTAAAACACTTGGCTGCTCACATATTTCTTTAAGCATGTAAAATTCATAAGTGCCTTTAGAAGCGGCATTTTCGTCAATATTTAACTCATAAGGTTGATGCTCAACTTTTTGACCAGTAATAGTTTCAAGCTGATAATCGTTTTTAGTAATATCTCCGACTTCACCATCTCGTAAATCAACGAAAGTTTTGGTTTGATCCAATACTGATAATGCGTCAGATGCGATTACATTAAAACCGTTACCAAGTCCCAACATCAAAGGAGATTTATTTTTAGCAATAAAAATATGGTCTGGATTTTGATTGTCTATTAATAAAAGGGCATATGATCCCTTTATTACTTGTAGGGCCTGTTTTAAAGCAGTAAAAGCATCTTCATTCTTTTCACGAGCAAATTTGCTAATTAATTGAACAATCACTTCAGTGTCTGTGTCAGATTTAAAGGAAACATCTTTGAGATATTGCTTTTTTATGTCCTGGTAGTTTTCAATTACACCATTGTGAACCAAATAAAAGCGTTCGGTTTCATCAAATTGGGGATGAGCGTTAGCTTCAGTGGGCTTACCATGTGTTGCCCAACGAGTGTGGCCAATTCCAACCATGCCCTGTTCTTGTGGGGTCATCTTGTTCTTCAAGTCCTCAATACGGCCAGCAGTTTTAGTTAAATATTCTTTTCCTGCCAAATCATTGAGATAAATTCCTGCAGAATCATATCCGCGATATTCAAGCTTTGACAAGCCATTTAAAACAATTTCTCTAGCAGATTTTCCAACAATGCCAACAATTCCACACATATATTTCTCCTTTGGTCTAGTAAAATATTTTTTATTTGGGCTAATCAATTAATTCAACTTACGTATGGAATATTAGCCTTTTTAGCAAAATTGGTCAAGCTTTATTTTTATAATTGGTCTATACTATAACGTGAAACTACTATCGCTAGTACAAAAAATAGGCAAAAATAAATGATAAAAGCTGCAAATTGAGAACAGTTAAATAGGTATAATTTTGAATAAATATCATCTATCTTACTTATAAAAAATAATAATATTTAAATATTATGCAAAAGAAAGCGGTCTTCTTCCTACTTTTGATGCTTTAGGTGAAATTGTTAGCCTTAATAGACAATTAACCAGATAGCTATTAGAATTTAAGGATAAAGGAGTAATTACAATGAAAATTAACAAAAAATTGTTTATTAGCTTATTAGCTGGAATATTGACAACAACATCATTAGTAGTTACTACAACTAATATTGATCAAGCTCAAACTACTACGTCAAATGTAAATCTGAGCAAGGCAAGTTAACCTTGAATCATAAGACTCGTGTTTATAACAAAAAGGGAAAGAAAAAATATTCTTATCTTAAAACGAATGGTATGTTTAAAAAGGGTGCTTCAGTAAGATACGTTGGCAAAATTAAAGCCTCATCTGATCCAGATACCAAGCGTTATTCATTTAATGACTATGATATGAACTGGTATTATCTACCATATAAAACAATTAAAGCTAACAAGTAACCAATATTAGATCTGCCAATCCGATAATGCTGACTTAACTCAGTAGAACCGATTTGATAATCATGCCAAAGATGATAGATTTCAATTTTATCTTGTTTAGATAATTTAGTCATAAAAATAACCCCCAAATTTGTCCTAAATTTGGGGTTCATATCATTTTATGAAATTTTAGATTCACCTTCATCAATGTTAAACTGTAATTTTGTGAAAGTATCAACTGCTAAATATCTCTTTGGCAAGCATTTAAAACCAAGTAATACAGCAGCAGATATGTCACGCCGGCCAACATAGAAAAAGAGTAAAAAGATAAAATAAGACCCTCAAATAGCCATAAATTTGAGGGTCTTATTACTGTTTAACTGCTTTCTAACTCAAAGACACAGTGAGTTTAATTTATTTATATGCCCATTTCTGCTTCCACTACATCGGTTATTCTTTTAACGTAAGCGTCAGTTTCCTCTTGAGTAGGTCCTTCAGCCATCACCCGCAAAAGCGATTGTGTACCGGAAGGACGAACTAATACCCGTCCTTCATCACCCATTTCATTTTCAACCTCTTTAATGACGTCTAAAATTGGTTGGTGCTCTTTCCAAGATTTTTTATCTTTAACCGGAACATTAACGAGACACTGAGGATATTCCTTAAAATCAGTCAATAATTCTGTCAAACTTTTTCCAGTTCTTTTCATTACCAACATTAGATGCAAGCCAGTCAACATTCCGTCACCTGTATTATGATAATCACTCATGATAACATGACCTGACTGCTCTCCACCTAAATTATAGCCATGTGCCCGCATTTCTTCTGAAACATACCTGTCGCCAACTTGAGTACGAACATTTTTAATACCACGCCTTTGTAATGCCTTAGTAAAACCCAGATTACTCATTACAGTAGTGACAATGGTATCTTTTTTTAGTCGGCCGCCATCTTCCATATAGCTGCCCAGAATATACATGATGTGGTCTCCATCAACTTCGTGACCATTTTCATCAACAGCAATGCAGCGATCAGCATCACCGTCAAATGCAAGGCCAAGTTGTGCGCCTTGCTTTACCACTTCTTCCTGCAGTTTTTTGGTATGAGTAGCACCAACATGATCATTAATATTCAAGCCATCAGGATGAGTAGCAATAGTAGTGAAATCAACGCCGCAATCCGCAAATAACCGCGAAATCAAACTGCTGGCAGCACCGTTAGCACCATCAATAACCACTTTGATACCACTAAGGTCCTCGGGAATAGTATTTTCAATAAATTGCAAATATTTGGCACTGCCTTCATGAAAGTCAGTGACTGAACCCAATCCTTTAGCAGAAGGTCTAGGCAAATTATCTTCTGGAGCATCAATTAGTTTTTCAATTTCGCCTTCCATTTCGTCTGACAATTTCAAACCATCACTACCAAAAAATTTAATACCGTTATCATCCACAGGATTATGTGAAGCGGAAATTTGAACACCGGCATCAGCGCCCTGAGCGCGGACTAAGTATGACAAACCAGGGGTAGTAATTACACCAACTTCTAAAACTTCAATCCCAACGGAAAGAAGTCCGGATATCAAAGCGTATTCCAACATTTGCCCCGAAATTCTGGTATCACGAGAAACTAAAACTTTTGCCTGCTCTTCCTTAGCTTTATTTTTGGTTAAAACATAACCACCATCACGACCCAGTTTAAAAGCCATTTCTGGAGACAAATCTTGATTAGCCACCCCACGTACACCATCAGTGCCAAAATATTTCAACATTAGTAAACAACCTTTCTATCTTAATTATTTTTATTTTTTGAATCGTTTGTATTTTCCACTTTTACATCAACAGTAATCTGCCTGGGATTTGATCTCACAACCCCATCAGGTAAATTAAAAGTAATTGTTTTGGTAGTAGAAGTTGTAATAGTTCCCAGGTCGACCGGAACTTTTAAATGCTTCACCTTAGCCAAGTCTTCTTCACTACCATATAAAGTAACATACTTAGTTTTAGCAGTTAGAGAATATATTTTATTCATTTTCTCATGTTCTGGCTCAAGCTTTATTTTAACCGCTTTTTTGGCCGTTGTAACGGGAATTGATACTTTAGCCGTTGCGGGATCAATGACTACGTTTAGTTGCCTGCCTTTATGATCTTCGGCTATTAAATTGACCTGCCGCTCATAAGTGTGGTCGATCCCATTTGGTAAAACTACTTTAGCTACTATTTGGTCAATTTGGTCTACTTCAGAACGAGCTCCCGTTACCTCAACCTGCTGCGGATAAACACTAGAGTGACCCAGTTGATAGCCATGAGCAACAGCACTCTTATTATACTCTATTTGTATAGGCATTGTAGTAGATTTTCGTCTTTGAATATCAACTTCAACACTACGAGGATTAATCGAATAAGATATTTGCCTGTTAATACCGTTAACATGAATTTTAACGTTATGTTTGCCAATACTTTTATTAGTCAAATCAATGTAGGCTCTGAAGTTTTGGGTATTAACAGTTGAAGTAACCAGTGCAGTTGAACCTTCAAGTGTGACGCTCACTTTCTCAGGATAGCCAACTACATAATACTTATCTGTATCAACCGAAACTTGGAGGGGAACCTTAATGGTTTGGGTTTTATTTGCAGTTTGCCTTGTTTTTTCTGCTTGTCCTTGAGATAAAAAACCGCCCTGAGTAGAGTTAATATAAATGACCAGTAAAACAGCTATCAACAAAGACACTAATTTAATAAACCAAGACTTTTTCCAAAATTCTCTCATCGATCAGCACCCCACTTCCAGAGCTTGCGGATAATTTTTTGATACCACTTATCGTTATCATTTTTCTTTGGAACCAGTTCTGCATTGAGATATTTTAGATATTCATCACGAGTTAAATCAACCATAAAACGACCATTACGGGTAATTGTAACTCCTCCAGTTTCCTCTGAAACAACTACAGTAATTGCATCCGTCACTTCGGAGATACCTACAGCGGCGCGATGGCGTGTTCCCAGTCTTTTGGGAATCATACTGTTATCTGAAAGTGGCAAATAGGCCGCAGCAACTGCAATTTGATGATCATTGTTGATGATAACCGCACCATCATGTAACGGAGTATTAGGAATAAAAATGTTAATTAGTAATTCCCCCGTAACATCTGCATTTAACTTAATTCCAGTTTCAATATAATCTTCAAGACCGGTTTCCTGCTGAATTGTAATCAAGGCTCCAATTCTTCTTTTTGACATGTACTGAATAGCTTTATCAAGCTCATTAATAAATTTGATTGATTCATCTCGAGCACTGTCCTCACGTCCACCAAAAATAGGCAAACGACCCAAATGTTCAAGTCCACGTCTGATTTCTGGCTGAAAGATCACTATAATACCTACTACGGACCAGGAAACGATTTGATCAATTAACCAGGTAGTAGCATGCAATTGCAAGATGCCAGCAATAATGCGTACAAGAAATATCAGCACAATGCCCTTGGCCAGTTGAACAGCTTTTGTTCCTCTGATCAAAACCACCAGGTGATAAACAACAAACCAGATAATTAGAATATCAAGAATTGTTGAAAAGGTGCTCCAAGTAAAAATATGGGTCCCAATATTTTGCATAAATTCTCCTTCCCATTATGTGTAAACATAATACTTTAATCATTGGGCTTACCAATAATTCTAACTTCTGTTTGTAAGTCAAGTCCAAAACTTGACTTGATTTTCTTTTGAATTAAATGAATTAAATTTAAGTAATCTGTAGCAGTGGCTCCACCTTTATTCACGATAAAACCAGCATGTTTAGTTGAATCTTGAGCACCACCAATTTGTTTTCCTTGAAGTCCTGCCTGAATAATCATAGGTCCAACATAATGACCAGCTGGTCGCTTGAAAACACTCCCACATGATGGATATTCTAGGGGCTGCTTATACTTACGCAAAGCGTTGAGATAATTCATATTTGCCAAAATTTCCCTTTTATTTCCATTTTTTAACGTAAAAGCTGCTTCTGTTACAATATCACCATTTTCTTGCACCAAAGAGTGGCGGTAGGAAAATTTCATTTCTGCTTGAGAATAATTTTTATATTCGCCTGCTCGTGTCAGCACTTTTACATTTTGGACTACATTGCAAGTTTCTCCTCCATAAGCACCAGCATTCATGAAGACTGCCCCACCAACACTGCCTGGTATTCCAGCTGCAAATTCCATACCACTTAGACCATGATGAGCAGCAGTAAAAGCCGTATCAACGATAGTGGCTCCTGCTTGGGCAATAACGCAATTTCCTTTAACTTTTATTTTTTCCATCTTGGTTAAAATTATAACCAAACCATCAATTCCACCATCTCGAATAATTAAATTGGAAGCATTACCTATTACCGTTAAGGGAACATTATTTTCATTAGCAGTAATTACTAATTTCCTTAATTCACTGTCATTACGAGGAAAGGCGAGAAAGGCAGCTGGTCCGCCAGTTTTAGTAAATGTGTACTTACTAAGCGGAACTTGCTTTTCTATTTCAATACCATTTTGGGCTAAATCCGCTAATTTCAAAACAAAAATCCCCTTTTTTACTAATCTTTTACTATTTTACCGCATTCAGTTAATTGCTTCATCATATGTTATACTAAAATTAAAATTTAAAGGAGATAAAATGAATTTCATCGCGATGGATTTTGAAACAGCCAATCGGCATCCAGAGAGTGCTTGTTCTTTGGCACTGGTGATGGTACGGGACAATCAAATTATAGATCGTTTTTATACGGTAATTAATCCGCAAATGCCTTTTGATGCGCGCAACATTCAAATTCACGATATCACTGCAGCAGATGTCAAAGATGCCCCAACGATGGCTGAAGTTTGGCCTAAAATTAAGGATTTATATCAACCGGGAATGTTAGTTACGGCTCATAATGCCCGCTTTGATACTAATGTCATGAGGCAGAGTTTGGCACGCTATGATATACCTGAACCACACTATTTTGTTATTGATACTTTACGCACCAGCAAGTTATTTGAACCCAAATTACCTAACCATAAACTCGACACTGTTTCAAATGCTCTTGGCGTAGAATTATGGCACCACCATAATGCGTTAAGTGATAGTGAAGCATGTGCTGGTATATTAATAGCGCAGGATAAACAATATGGTGACGAAGCGCTGAAAAATTTGGTTTACCAAATATAGCATAAAAAATAGGGCCTTTTAGACCCTATTTTTAACTTACTTTTTCTATAATCTTTTCTGCCCACTGTTCATTCCTACGGCCTTTTGGCACGAATTCAACTACTCGCTTAGTCGAATTCCAGCTATCATCTACTCTTTTGATAATAATTTGTAAATATTCTTCAGGTAGTTGTTCTTGCACAATTTCCGGCCATTCAATCACAACCAGGCCGGGTTCTGCCATATAAGCACTTAAATCAATTGATGATAAATCATCATTTTCCAAACGATAAAAATCCATATGAAATAAAGGAAGTCTAGCCTCAGGGTATTCTCTAACGATGGTAAACGTTGGACTTTTCACAGGTCGTTTAATTCCCAGTTCGCGACCAATACCCTGAGTTAAGGTTGTTTTACCTGCTCCCAAATCACCATTTAACAGTAACAAATCATGGGCTTGTGCAGTTTGAGCTATAACTGCACCTAAATGTTGCATTTCCTGTGTCGAATTGACATCAAGCTTCATTTTCTTCATCCCTTATTAGTGCTTGTGCAGCAGTTAAAACGGCAATATTATAAACATCTTGCGTATTTGCCCCGCGCGAAAGATCATTAACAGGTTTGCGCAATCCCTGCAAGATAGGGCCAATAGCCGCAAAGTTACCTAGACGTTGAGCAATTTTATAAGAAATGTTGCCGGATTGCAATTCAGGAAAAATAAAAATATTTGCTCGTCCCTTAATGACAGATTCCGGAGCTTTTTTAGCAGCTACTTCGGGCACAAAAGCAGCATCAAATTGTAACTCACCATCTGCAAGAATATCTGGATGTTGCTGTTTAAAAATTTCTACAGCTCGTTCAACTTTGGTAACCGTATCTGCCTGGGCTGAACCTTTAGTTGAAAAGCTTAAAAATGCGACTTTAGGATCAATATTAATCATTTGTGCAGTTTTAACTGACTGATACGCAATTTCAGCTAAAGTTTGGCTATCTGGATCTAGATTAATTGCACAATCAGCAAAGATATATTTTTCATCGTGCCGCTCCATAATAAAGCTGCCAGAAACTCGTTTCATTCCTTTAGCGGTGTGGATCAGTTGCAAAGCCGGTCTTACCGTTGCAGCAGTCGAATGAGTTGCTCCTGAGACCATGCCGTCAGCCAGACCCATTTCAACGAGCATAGTGCCAAAATAATTTGGATCCTTTACTATTTCTGCTATTTCAGTGGGGGCAACTTTTTTCCCTCGTGCATTGATAAAGCTCTGCACCATAGCTGCCTTGTTCTCATAGTGAGCTGGATCAATTATTACTAACTCCCTAAAAGTTAAATTTTGTTCTTGTACCAACCTAGTAATCTTCGCAGAATTTCCTAATAAAAGGGGCTTGACAACATTATCCAAAGATAATTGGCTGGCTGCGTTTAAAATGCGGAGGTCATCTCCTTCAGGAAAAACAATCTGATACTTTCTGTGTGACTTTTGTACTTTATTTTTTAATAAATCAAAAACGCTCATTTATTTCCTACCTACGCTAAATCTGCTTGTGTAACTTTGGTCGGCAACTGCCAATCAATGGGAATTTCGTTAAAATTTTTTAGTGCTTCGTTGCAACGTGAAAAAGGTCTTGAACCAAAAAATCCTCTGTCTGCGGAATACGGACTTGGATGAGCTGATTTAATCACAAAGTTTTTATCTTGGTCAATCAAAACGATTTTATTTTGAGCATAGCGACCCCATAGTATGAAGACCACTTTGCCGCGATCACTTAATGCCTTAATTGCGGCATCAGTCACTTCTTCCCAGCCCTTTCCCTGGTGACCATTTGCGTGACCGTATGGGACCGTTAAAACAGCATTTAATAGCAAAACTCCCTGATCTGCCCATTTTTTTAAATAACCATGATTGACGGGTCTACAACCCACATCATCATAAAGTTCTTTATAAATGTTTTGCAGAGAAGGTGGCAATTTTACACCGGGATTAACTGAAAAACTCATCCCTGTTGCCTGACCAGGATTATGATACGGATCCTGTCCCAAAATGACTACTTTAGTATTTGCAAATGAAGTTAACTTAAAAGCGGTAAAAATATGATACATATCAGGATAAATCTTCTTTGTCGCGTATTCTTTTTTTAAAAATTCATGTAATCGCTGATACTTTTCACTTTTAAACACTGGAGCTAATATTTCGTCCCAGTCGTTCCCGATAAATTTTTTCATTACCTAAACAGCCTCTCTTTCATTAACTTTTATGTTATCATGAAATTAATAATGAAAGTGGGACAATTAATACTTTTAATTTCTCTTAATTTTCATGTGTAGTTGATGAAGATTAAAGGTAGGGTTTTCTTCATATATGTTAATATGTAAATAATCATTTAAACAGCAAAATTGGAGGAGGAGTAATTTTACCATTGATTAAATTAGTAGCTTGTGATTTAGACGGAACTCTTTTTAACAGTGATATGGCTATTTCGGACAAAAATGTCGCTGCAATTCATGCAGCACAAAAAAACGGTATTGAATTTTTAGTGGCAACCGGACGTGCACCACGACAATCTCGTAAAACCATGCATGATTATGGTCTTAAAACTGGCTTTATCAACATTAATGGTGCATTAGTCTATGATGCAGATGCCAATTTAAAGGTAAAGCATAAATTGCCAAATGAAAAAGCCAGCCTCATTTCAAAAATCCTTAGGAAAAATAATATTTATTTTGAATTAGTCACTGCTGAAAAGATTTTCTCAACGGATACTAGTAAACGAATAGTTAATTTGGCTCGTTCCTTAATGTTACTTGATCCCAAGGCTAATTTTAAAAAAGCAGTAGCTACTGCTGCAGGTAGTGATGCTATGTTGAGCATGACTTTAGTAGACGATTATGATCACTTATTGACAAATCCTAAGATTGAAATCATGAAAATTATTGCATTTGATGGACGCGGACAAACTGCTTTTACTCAAGCTAAAAAAGAAATCAATGCTTTAGGTGACGTTGTTGTGACTTCAAGCTCTGCTGCGAATATTGAGATTAATGATGCTAAAGCACAAAAAGGACCTGCGCTTCTTGATTATGCACGTCAAAAAGGTATTAAACGTGAAGAAGTAGCTGCTATCGGCGATAATTTAAATGATGCCAGCATGATTAGAGATGCAGGAACAGGGGTGGCTATGGCAAATGCTGTTCCTGCAATAAAAGAATTAGCACAAGTCAAAACCAAGTCAAATAATGAAGATGGAGTCGCACATGTTTTAAGAAAGTTTATCAAGGATAATGCAAAAGAATAGAGGTGCTTAGATGCGCTACTTACTGGAA
>CAMLRO010000025.1 GCA_946482425.1 uncultured Lactobacillus sp. | reverse complement strand
GTACAGCTATGAGTTTTATTGATAAGGCTACTGCCTGGTATTTTGTCTCTCTTGGCGGTTGGTTAAAGATGGTTTCTTCCCTATATGAATTTATTGGTGAGCTTCATGAAGACAGCATTTTTTTACTAGTCATCGGAACAATTATTTTAACCTTCTTGGGAATTTTCTCAGGCTATTACCGGTTAAATCCTAAACGGCAAAAGGTGCTGATATCAAAAATCAAGAAGAATTAGTGGCAAGCTGGTTAAACAGTAGAAGAGATTCTGTTTTTGATTAAAATGACTTATTATTTAAAAAGAACTCTAGCGAAAACTAAAGTTCTTTTTAATTGAGTTATTTCAATCATTTTTATTATGTGGTAGTAACAGAACATTGGTGTACCAATTTTTTGCTCTTTACAGATTCCATTAATATTTATAAATGATCCGGGTGAGATTCGAACCCACGACCCACGGTTTAGAAGACCGTTGCTCTATCCAGCTGAGCTACCAGACCGACAGTTTTGCGTATTCCTGCGCAAGAACATTAACTATTATAGAGAAAAGTTTTTGTAATTGCAACCGGAAATTTCTTTTTTATCCAACTTATTTTTAAAGTCAAACAGATAATAAAGAAAGGAGTACAAATTGATTTGTTAATTGTATTTCATAATCTGTATAATAAAGAAAAGTGAAGAACGAAAGACAGGAAAATACATGAAACATAAAATTATAAAATTGATATCTCTACTGGGAGTTCTATTATTTTGTTTTGTTTCTGGACAAGAAGTAAAAGCCGAAGTTGATTATGATATTGCTAAAAACATCACTACAGCTAAAGTTAATTCAGACGGCTCGTTGTCGCTTAAAAGGGCAATTACGTATAAATTCAACAGTTCTGCACATGGAGTTTTTTATCGCCAAAATCTACAATCGAATCAGAAAATCGTTGATGCCTCAGTAAAAGTGGCAGATAACAACGACAAGGGTCGCAAAACTGATGATTATGATCTCAAAAGAAATAAAAAGGGATACCGTTTTAAAGTATTTCACAATATAAAGAGTAATAGTCGCTTTACTGTTACTTATTTTTATCGTATCACTAATGCCATTACCAATTACCGTGATGTAGCCGAACTTAATTTTAAAATTATTGGCGACGGTTGGGACACCGACTTAGACTATGTTAAAGCAAGCGTGATTTTTTCAGGACCTGTTAAAGGTTTAAAAGCATGGGCACACGGACCACTCGATGGACATCTACAAGTTAATCCTCAAAAAGGGAAAATAATCATGACAGCTGAAAATCTTGCTGGCGATACCGGTATTGAAGTGCATACTATTTTTCCTCCTAAAATCACTGCCAATAATCAAAACGTCAAAAATAAGAATCACCGCCAAGCAGTGATAAAACAGGAGAAAAAATTAACACAGGATACTTTATTAAATCAACAAAAAAGGACAAAAAGAAGTCTCTGGCTAATTGCTTTGAGCTTAATTGCAGGACTTTTAGGTATCATAAAGGGTTTTAGGGCAAAAAAAATTGGTTTTATGCCCCGCAAGAGTCATGAATTAGCTCATAACTATGAAATACCTGACGTGGATCCAATATTAGCTCAAATTTTGGATACTGCAAAGCAACCGGATAATCGGGCGTTTACTGCCTATTTGATGGAACTGGCAGCGCAGAAAAAAATTAAGATTGAAGATTATAAAGCCCATCTTAAAACTTATTATCGGATAACCGCGAAAGACGAAAGTATAGTTGATGAGAACCGTTTAATGAAAACTCTCTTTAACAAGATTGGGGACGGAACTAGTTTTACCACTCAAGCCCTAAAGAAATATCATGGAAAAAAACTAGGCCGCGACTTTGATTTTTGGGCAGGAGATTATTTTGACAGCAAAGAAAAGCAAGTTTATTTGCCTGATTCATTGATAAATCGAAAAAATAAAAATAATGCTATCATAATTTTAATGATGGTCATCAGTTTTGCTGCTTCTGTAGTAGCACTAATGAGCTCACTTAAGTTTATTTTAGTGATAGTTTTTGGCGAAGCTTCGATCCTAATTTTGAGTTTACTGGCGCTGATTTTCAGTATCAGGCAGACAGGTATTTATTCAGAAAAAGGAAAGATTGAAACCGAAAAGATACGTGGTTTCAAGAAAATGTTGAAAGATATCGGTAAGTTTAAGATGAAGGATGTTGGTGACATCATTTTATGGGAAGATATCATGCCTTATGCTGTTGCTTTTGGTCTAGCTAATAAAGTGATGAAACAGCTAAAAATTGAATTTAGTCAAGAAGAATTGGCAAAGAGTGATTACTTTTACTATGGTTTTGCCTCTAATACTGGCAAAGATAGCTTTTCTGCCAACTTTGATTCTTGCTTTAACGACAGTATATCTACTGGCTCAAACAGCTTTTCCAGTGGTTCATCTGGTGGCTTCGGTGGAGGATCCGGTGGTGGAGCTTTCTAATTTCTGACTTTAAGCCTGGCATTAAGCTAGGCTTTTTTGCATTTGCTATACTTAAGTAAATTAAAAAGAGATAGGTAAAAAGATGTTCGATTATCGCAATAATTTAAAAAGAATTCTTAATCAGACTGCCGGAGATGAAAAGAGCCTTAAGAATGGATTGGCTGCAATAAAACTGATCTTAGGTATGACTGACAGTGAAGAACAGACTAATTCAACCCTAAAAGATAAAAATATCATTGAAGTCGATTTACAGCAGCTTAATTTATTACTAACAGGTCTAATTCATCTAATTAAAGATCCGGCAAACATTTCTGCCAAAAATACAGCTCTCTCGGCTGTACAAAAATTAACGCTTGCTCAAGGCATCAATACAGAGTACCGTCAAAATTTAGTTGCTTTAAAAGAAGCAATTAAGTCAATTGAGGTTTCTAAAGATTTAATCAATAAAAAAGTATTTGAGCAAGCTGTCGCCACACCTAAAAGACCTACTAGAGATTACCGCAAAGGAAAGCGATATACAGTGGTTCGCTTATTGTCAGGCTGTGATTTGATTAATGATAGTAATAGGACCGTTTATACGTTAAAAGAATCGCAGATCCATTCCTTGAATTTGAAAAGTGGAGATATTGTTGAAGCTGTGCCAGAAGGAAAAAATTCTCACTATGAAGCGACCATTTTAAGGATTGTTGGCTTTCGTGAACTTCCTAGTATGGAAGTTGATTCCATTTCAACATTCAAATATGCGGTAGTTCAAGGACGACCTGGACACTTGGCCATTTCACATAATGCTCAGGGCAAGAAATTGCGAGTTCATGGTAAAGCAGTTCTTTTATCAGTAGATTCGAGTAAATACTGGGATGAAAATATTAAGTTAGTTGATGGTTCAATTGTAGATTTAGCTTGGTACGATGGGGATGTGCGCTTGAGAAAGAACCCCACTGAAGCTATTCAAATTCGCTGGGTTTATCAACTTAACCAGCCCCAGCAAACTATTGGCACCAAAAAGAAAAAAAGTACTGCTGAATCAAAGAAAGATGATTTACCTAAACTCGCTATGGACCTACATTATCAAAGAGTCGGAATTGCGATTGGTAATAACCAAAATGAGGCCATGCTAGAAGGAATAGTTAACAGGTATAATGGAATTCCAATTCCTGTTGATGCTTTTCAAGGCAGAAAAAAAGTTATTGAAAACCAAATTAAAGATTTAGACATCGTGATCTTGGTTACGGCTTTTGCAGCTCATGACAGTACCTGGAATATCAGTGAGTTTGCCAGCAAATACCACATCAAATTTGCTGTTAGTTCTAGTAAAGGCTATCAAGCGTTTGAGCGGGCATTATACCGCGCTGAAAAAGGTTTACCAGCATATGAAGGCAATCAGACGATTAGATACCAACTTGCTGATCAATAAAATTTATAATTTCTTAATAATTTAAGATAATATCCTTTTATTTTCTGATCCGTGCTCTTTTGGAAATAATTAAGCTTAACAAACCCCGTATTTCTTGCATAATCTAGCTATTTTCCTGTAAAATATAAAATAACAATTTTATGGAAGGAAGATGAGATGGACACACAAAAGCAAACTCACACGTGGCAATACTGGCTCTTTTTCTTAGCTGGTTTGGAAATAATTACAATTTCTGTTAACTTTTTTTATGCTCCGATAAATGTTGCTGCGGGTGGCTCCACAGGGATCTCAATATTGATTGAAGCCGTTTGGGGAATTAACCGATCAGTTTCGGTATTTGTAGTAAACGGCTTAATGTTAATTTTAGCTGCCATATTTTTAGGCAGGCAAACTTTGAAAAAAGTTGCTCTGGGCAGCCTTTTAGTACCTGTTTTAATGGCAATAACCCCCAGCTTTAAATTAACCTCAAATAACATGCTGGCGGTAATTTATGGCGGGGTTTTAATGGGTATTGGTGTTACAATGCTTTACCGAATTAACGCTTCATCTGGAGGAACTACAATTCCCCCACTAATTATAAAAAAATATTTTTATGTTGATCCTGCTATATCGCTAATGGTCATTGATATGTCGGTCATTGTGCTAAATATTTTTGTTGATGGCACTGAAGCTTTTTTACTGGCGGCTTTTTCTCAGGTCATTACTACAATTACTATGCGTTATACTGAGACTGGTTTTGACAAAAAATACCAAGTCCGCATAATGAGTAACGATAAATTAGATAAAATTAGGCAGATGCTTCAGCAGGATTACGATGGCTTGACTGTTTATAACGTTGTAGGTGGATACAGTGACCAGGACAAGCAACAGTTAGTAATAATTGTTGATACTAATGAATATGGTCAATTAGTTGCCAAAGCCCGCGAAATTGACAGTGAAGCATTTATTGTTACAGAAAATATTGCTAAAGTACACGGTGGCAAGTGGCAAATTTAATACTAAACGGTCTAGTAAAAAGGGCATTTTTTATTGCCAACTGGACTTAAGAGTAGTATTATGTAGTAGTTGTATTTGTGGATTCCTCCACATCTGCAACCGCACATTTCGGGGTAATAAGTCTTTTACAGAGCACCTCGATTGGCGAGTCTAAGTAAATTTTGGAGGGTAGTAAATGTACGCAATTATTAAGACCGGTGGCAAGCAATATAAAGTTGCTGAAGGCGATAGTGTTTTTGTTGAAAAGCTTGATGCTGCAGAAGGTAAAGAAGTTACTTTTGATGAAGTAGTTCTTACTTCAGACGGCAAGGACGTTAAAGTTGGTACACCGTTAGTTAAAGGTGCTAAAGTTGTTGCTAAGGTTGAAAAGCAAGGTAAGGAAAAAAAGGTTGTAACCTTTAAGTACAAGCCTAAGAAGCACTCACATTCAAAATATGGTCACCGTCAACCTTATACTAAGGTTACAGTTGAAAAAATTGAATTAAACTAGAGGTGAAATAATGATGAATATTTTAAATCTTAAATTATTTGCCCACCACAAAGGTGGAGGTTCTACTGCCAACGGACGTAATTCAGCAGGTCGTCGTTTAGGCGCTAAGGCTGCTGATGGCCAAACTATTCATGCTGGCTCAATCATTTATCGTCAACGTGGCACAAAGATTCACCCTGGTAAAAATGTTGGCCAAGGTGGAGATGACACTCTGTTTGCTTTGGTAAATGGTGTAGTTAAATTTGAGCGGAAAGACAAGTACAGAAAACAAGTTTCTGTTATTCCGGTTGAAGAAGAAGCTAAGTAATTTAGTTCTTAAACAAGAAGACGAAAAGCATATGCTTCTCGTCTTTTTTCTGTTTTAATTTGATAAAGAATAAGTTAGTAATATCTCTCTTTTTAGGGTTAAAATTAAGGTAAAGATTGATATACAGGAGATTATGGGTATGACTGAAAAGGATGAACTATTAACGCTGCTTAACCGGCGAATAAATAAGGTTACTGAACTAATTAAAGAACGCAATGCCGATGGACTGTTAATTTTTAATCAAGCTAATTATCGTTACCTGACCAATTTTACTGGTGAAGAAGCTCAATTGATTTTAACTTCAAAAGGAGATCGAATTTTACTTTCCGACTCACGTTTTGATGACCAGATCAAAGCAGAGGCTCCAGGGGAAATTAAAGTGGTCATGAAAAAAAAGGGTCAAGACCTTGAAATTACTAAACAATTACAACAGGCAAATTTAAAAAAAGTTTTAGTCGAAGGCGAATTTGTTTCTGCAGTTGAATTTGCAAACTTGCAAAGATTAAATTCCGGCATCGATTTCGAAATATGCGAAGAATTAGTTGAACAAGTTCGTAATGTCAAAGACGCACTTGAATTAGAAACTTTGCGTACGGCAATTAACATCTCAATGGATAGCTTTAATGAAATATTGCCTCTGATAAAGCCAGGTGCTGTTGAACGAAAAATCGGAGCAAAATTAGATTACTATTTTAAAATTAATGGCGGCGATGGCCCTAGCTTTGATACCATTATTGCCTCTGGGATGCGTTCTGCATGGGCTCACGGTGTTGCCAGCGACAAAATGATTGAAGATGGTGATATGGTTGTGATTGATTTTGGCGCGTTTTACCATGGTTATGCTGCTGATATTACCAGAACTGTTGCTGTCGGCAAAGTTGACCAGGAAATGCACAAAATTTATGAAATTGTTCATGAAGCACAGAAACGCGGTATTGCAGCAGCAGTTGCAGGTAATCATGGTAGCGATGTTGATCAGGCAGCCAGAAGTTACATTACAGAGCAAGGGTACGGAGAGTATTTTGGTCATGGTATTGGTCATGGCATCGGCTTAGAAATTCATGAATTATGTCAACCTGCTTTGCCTTTCGGCAAACAAGAACTAGTAAATGACATGGTTCATACAGTTGAACCCGGAATTTATTTACCGAATAAAGGCGGTGTCAGAATTGAAGATGACATTTTAATTCATAATCAAACCCCTGAGACACTATCTATTTTACCTAAAGACAACTTAATTTCTTTATAAAAGATAAATAATAATTATAGTAAAATCGCTTACTAATTGGTAAGATAATATTATGGAGATGAGGTACTCAATATGACAATGATTTCAGTTAATGAATTTAAAAATGGCTTAACTATCAAGTATAATAATGACTTATGGCGTATAGTTGAATTTCAACATGTTAAGCCTGGCAAGGGTAGTGCATTTGTTCGATCAAAGTTAAAAAGTTTAAATACCGGAGCAGTTCAAGAATATACTTTCCGTTCTACTGCCAAGGTAGAAACTGCCGAAATTGAAACCAAAGCTATGCAATACTTATATAATGATGGTTCCAGCTACGTTTTCATGGATACAACAACCTATGATCAATTGGCAATTCCTAATGAACAAGTAAAAGATGAAGCCAAGTTCTTGAAGGAAAATATGAACGTAAGTGTCATTATGCATGATGGTAAAACATTGGGAATTCAATTACCGAATACTGTTGAATTGACGGTTGCCAAAACGGAGCCTAATATTAAGGGTGATACTTCATCAGGTGGTGGAAAGCCTGCAACTATGGAAACAGGCCTGGTAGTAAACGTACCTTTCTTTATTAATGAGGGAGACGTTTTAGTAATTAATACGGTCGATGGTACATACGTATCTCGCGCAAATAAATAATTTTTCGAGGTAAAAAAATGGCAGATAGTTCAAAAATTGTCTTAGATGATAAAAATAACGGCGAAGAAATTGAAATTGATCCTAGTGTTCTTGAAGTTATTATGGGCATTGCTGCCGAAAAAGTAGATGGAGTTGCCGAAATGCACGGTGACGTCAAGTCCGGAATTAACCGCGTTTTAGGAAGAGAAGATCGTGGCAGAGGTGTGTCTGTTAATATTGATGATGAGCATAACTTGATTGCTGATGTTTATGTCAGTATTGAAGCCGGAAAAAATGTGCCTGAAATAGCAATGGATTTGCAAAAGACTTTAAAGCAACAGGTTTTGCAGATGACCGATTTAACTCTTAGTGAAATTAACGTGCATGTTACTGGGCTTGAATTTCCAGATGATGATAATGAAGATGGCAGCGGAACCTCTCAGCTATTTTCCGACATAGATGAAAAGGGTAAAAATGAATCAACACGAGAGTCGTAGAGTCGCAATGCAAGCTGTTTATCTGTCTAATCAGGACTTAAAATATACAGCTAATGAAGTTGAAGCTAAAACTGTCGCAATGCTTGATTTAAAGGTACTTTCCGCCTATTCAAAAGAATTAATTGAAGGTGTAATTGAAAAACGGGATGAATTAAAGGGTGAACTCGCCAGCTATTTGAAAAAGAACTGGCGTATTAACCGTATTAATCAAATTTCGTTGGCCATTTTGGAAGTTGCTTTGTATGAAATTAAATATAGTAAGGAAATTGAGCCAAAAGCTGCGGTAAATGAAGCTTTGAACTTATGTGATGAGTTTGCTGATCCTAAAGATAAGCCATTTATTAATGGCATGTTAGCAAACTTTATCTAAAATATCTTATAGTCGGCTTTAGGCCGACTATTTTTTTAGAAGAGGAAAAAGAAAATGGGTCAACTTTTAGATGGCAAAAAGTTAGCTAATATTCGTGCAGACATTCTTCAAAAACAAGTATTAAATTTGAAAAAGTCGAAAATACAACCACTATTTTGCGTAATTAATATTGGTCAAGACCCTAGTAGCCAAATTTACCTGAAAACTAAAAAAAGACGTGCAGATCAAATAGGAATTGAACAAAAATTGTTCCAATTACCTGCAACTGTTTCACAGAAAGAATTATTAGAACTTATTGACAAACTTAATCATGACAAAAATGTTAACGGCATTATGATTCAACTACCGGTGCCGAAACAAATTATTTTAAATGAAGCCTTGGCAGCTATTGACCCTGAAAAAGATGTTGATTGTCTGACGCCAACTAATATAGGACGCTTGTGGCAAGGAGATCATTTTGTAGAACCAGCGACAGCACATGGTATTTTAGCTTTACTAGATCACTATCATATTAGTTTAAAGGGTAAGAATGCTGTAATTATAGGTAGAAGCAGCATTGTGGGCAAACCGTTAGCTGCATTGATGCTTGAAAGAGATGCAACTGTTTCTATTCTACATTTGAAGACTAAAAATTTGGCTGAATATACTAAGAGAGCTGATATATTAGTTTCGGCAACAGGCCACCCTAAATTAATAAAGGCGAATATGATTAAAAAAAATGCAGTCATTGTTGATGTAGGAATATGTCGAGTTAATGGCAACATAGTCGGCGATGTGGATTTTGCTAAAGTTGTAGCGATTGCCAGTTTCATTACACCTGTTCCAGGTGGAGTTGGTCCCCTTACAGTTGAATCCCTGATGGAACAAGTTGTTCAGTTAACAAGGAGAAATAATGGAAAACAGTAAGTACCTTACAGTTTCTGATTTAAATTATTATATAACTCAAAAATTTAAAAACGATCCTTATTTACATAAAGTTTTTCTTCAAGGTGAATTGTCTAATTTTCGTTATCGGCGCAATTCTCACCAATATTTTTCACTAAAAGATGAAAAATCAAAAATAAATGTGGTCATGTTTCGATCGTATTTTGATAAAGTGAAATTTAAGCCTGAAGAAGGCATGAAAGTATATGTAACTGGCTATGTGAGTGTTTATGGCCCACAGGGCTCCTACCAGTTTTATGCGGAATCGATGGAGCCTGCTGGATTAGGAGCATTATATGAACAATTAAAACAGCTGCAAAAAAAGTTGGCTGGTGAGGGACTTTTTGATCAAAGATATAAAAAGCCGCTTCCTCATTATCCAGATTATATTGCTGTTGTAACAAGTGCTTCAGGTGCAGTAATTCATGACATCTTAGTAACCGTGAACAGGAGATTTCCTCATGCTGAAGTTGATTTATTTCCAGCTCAGGTTCAGGGAGATTCTGCAGCTGATTCATTAATAGCATCAATGAGGCAAATAGCTCAGTTTAAAGATAAGTATGATGTTATGATCATCGGTCGAGGTGGGGGCTCGCTTGAAGATTTATGGCCTTTTAATGAGGAAAGCGTAGTACGACAGGTTTTTGATATGAAAATGCCGGTCATTTCTTCGGTGGGTCACGAAACTGATACTACACTATGTGATTTAGTTGCTGATGTGAGAGCAGCGACTCCAACTGCAGCAGCTGAATATGCTACTCCGAATTTACCAGATGAATTGGTAAATATTCGCCAAATACAAAACAGTCTGGTTTCCAGCATGCAAAATATTATTAGAGCCCGCCGTGATGTTTTAAACCGTATCGATAATTCAGTTATCATGAGAGAGCCAGCAAGACTCTATGATGAGCAAGCACAAACTTTAGACCTTTTGCGAGACAGACTTCATAATGATATGGTGCGGCAGCTGGAACGCAAAAGGCAAAATTACCAGTTGGCTAAACAAAGTCTTGTTACAGTCAGCCCTAATAAAAAAATCAAGTATTTTTTGCAACAAACAGATTTTTATGATCAAAGATTAGTTGCTAATACAGAACATTTTTTACAGGCAAAACGTAACGCTTTAGGTCAAGCGGAACAACAACTTAACGATTATGATCCCGACAGAATTTTACGTAGAGGATATGCATATGTTAAAGACCAGAAGAATAAAACGGTCAATTCTGTAAGTCAAATTGCGGTTAAAGATGAAATCAGTATCAAATTTAAAGATGGTATAGCAACAGCAGTTATCAGTTCAATAAGGAGAGAAAAAAATGGCGATAAAGAAAAATAATTTTGAAGAGGAATTGACTGAATTACAAACAATTGTTAATAACTTGGAAAAAGGTGATATTCCTTTAGAGGATGCACTTGAGCAGTTTAAAACTGGAAAAAAATTAAGTAACGATTTAAATAAAAAATTAACTGAAGCAGAAGAAACAGTTGCTAAATTGATTGATAGTGATGGAACTGAACACACACTTGATCCTAATGACGCTGCAGCACCTGAAAAATAGAGAAGATTTGAAATGACTTTTAAAGAATTCAAAGACAAATGGACTCCGATAGTAGATAACTATTTGAAAGAGCATTTAAAAAGTGAAGTTTCTGACAGTAAAATTAGTCAGATTATGTCTTATTCGGTAATGGCTGGAGGTAAAAGGTTGCGTCCCCTGCTTTTTTTAGCAACGCTTGATGCACTTAAAGTTAAGATAAATGACGAAGAAATCAGGATTGCAAGTGGAATTGAGCTGATTCACACTTATTCGTTAATTCACGATGACTTGCCCGCTATGGATAATGATAATTATCGGAGAGGAAAATTAACGAGTCACAAAAAATGGGGTGAGGCTGAAGCTATCCTTGCTGGAGATGCTTTGTTACCAATGGGTATTGAATGGATTTCTGAGGGTAGTAATTCAGCTAAATTAGTTAAAATAATTACTCAAGCTGTTGGTCCTAACGGCATGGTTGGTGGACAATATTTAGACATTGATTCTACCAATAATGATAGCGTCGCAAACGATTCTGCATTTATTAATAAAATGGAATGGTTAAAAACAGGTTGTTTAATCAAAGCCTGTGTTGAAATGGCAATTGAATATGCTAACGCTGATTCTTCTCAAAAAAAGATGCTAATTCAGTTTGCTGAAGATTTTGGACGTTCATATCAAATTTATGATGATTTAGTAGATGTGGTCGAAACTTCTGCAGAAGCTGGTAAAAAAACGCATAAGGATTTAGAGAGCGGCAAGAATAATACTTTGACTTTGCTCGGTGTTTCAAGAAGTCGTAAAGAGCTGACTGACTTAATGAATGATGCTCAAAATTGCTTAAAATCTATTGATGCAACTGTTTTGGCTGGATTTCTTGATTTATATAAAAAGGTATTATAATGGTCAAAGAAAGAGCAGATGTATTATTAGTCAAACAAGGAATGTTTAATTCCCGGACCCAAGCTCAACGGGCAATAATGGCAGGTCTGGTTTCGGATCATAACCATCAGAGAATCGATAAAAGTGGCACTAATTTACCGGTTGATGAAAAGTTTTTTGTAAAAAAATCGGATAAAAAGTATGTATCACGGGGTGGCTTTAAACTGGCTAAGGCCTTAAAATCTTTTCAAATTGACTTGACCAATAAAATTTGTCTGGACATCGGTGCCTCTACTGGAGGTTTTACTGATGTCGCTTTACAAAGTAAGGCTAAGATGGTGTATGCCCTCGATGTGGGCTACAATCAGCTTGCATGGCAACTGCGTGATGATCCTCGCGTTGTAGTAATGGAAAAACAGAATTTTCGTTACAGCAAACCTGAAGATTTTACTCATGGTCTACCTGATTTTGCAATGACTGACGTTTCTTTTATTTCCTTAGATTTGATTTTGCCACCAATGTTTCAGATTTTAAAAGATAAATGTGAGGCTGTTTGTCTGATAAAGCCTCAATTTGAAGCTGGTCCGGAACATGTTGGTAAACATGGGATAGTACATGATCATGAAGTCCACTGTGCCGTTATTAGGCATACCATTGATCAGGCAAAAGCTGTTGGCTTCAACGTTCTCGGCCTTGATTATTCACCAATAAAAGGTGGTAAAGGCAATATTGAGTTTTTGATACATTTACAAAAAGATGAAAAAGCTGGTGGTAAAGTAATATGGTCTGGAAATCCGGAAGAATTAGTTGCCCAAGCTGTTGCCAATCTTTAGGAGAAAGAAATGTTAGTTGAACTGGATATTAAAAATTTTGCAATTATAAAAGCATTGAAGGTTCGCTTTCAAGAAAACATGACTGTGCTAATAGGTGAAACTGGTGCGGGTAAATCAATTATTATTGATGCAGTTTCATTATTAATGGGTGGTCGCAGTCAAAAAGAAATGATCCGCAGTGGTGAAAAAAAAGCTGTTATTACCGGCTTGTTTGATATTGACCACGAATCTAAAAAAATTGCTGCAATCTGTGATAAGTACGGTATACCTGATGCAGATAAGCAGTTAATCATTAGCCGTGAATTAGCTGCTAAGGGAAGAAATATTGTTCGCATAAATGGGCAATTGACCACCATCAATGTATTAAGGGAACTAGGTAATTTTCTAGTTGATATTCATGGTCAAAATGATCAGCAAATATTGATGGATCAAGATCGACAAATTGATCTGGTTGATAATTATGCGCCAGACGATTTTAAAGATGAACTTAATCTTTACCAGGAAAATTTTCAAAAATGGCAAAAATTAACTTCTCAAATTAATCATTTGCATAAAGATGCCCAGGAACTGGCTCAAAAACAAGATATATTATCTTTTCAGAATGATGAATTGTCCAAAGCTGATCTGCAAGATCCTCATGAAGACGATCAGCTAGAAGAAGAATATAACGAACTAAATAATTATCAAAAAATTGTCGATACAGCCAACTATTTAATGCAATTATATGACGATGAAGACCATGGCATTGAAACTTTATTGGGTAATGCCCAAAGTGCAGCAACTGAGTTAACAGAATATGGTGCTAAATTTAAAGATATTGCTAAAACTATAGATGATGGAGTTTTTGCATTAAGTGACGCCCGCAGCGAATTATCAAATGTACTTGATGAAATGGACTTTGATGAGGAAAGATTTCAGTACGTTTCAAACAGGTTAGATTTGCTTAATTCATTGAAGAAAAAATATGGTCCTTCTTTAGAAGATGTCTTCACATTTTATGCCAAAATTCAAAAAGAACTGAGTCAGTATGAGACAGGTGGACTCGATGAAGAGAAGTTGCAAAAGCAGCTTAAAGCTCTGGAAGAAAAGCTCCAGACTGAAGCAAAACACCTCCATGAGATGAGAAAAAAAGTAGCCGCAACACTTGAAAACAGAATCAAGCAGGAATTAGCAGATTTATATATGGCTAAAGCTCGTTTTAGTATTGATTTTTCGACAACAAAAACTTTCACTAACAAAGGTACAGATGATATTGTCTTCTTAATAGCACCAAATCCGGGTGAAGAATTAATGCCATTAGTCAAAATTGTATCAGGTGGTGAACAGTCACGGCTGATACTGGCATTAAAAGCAATCTTTAGCAAAGTTGAGCCTGTGGGTACAATGATTTTTGATGAAATTGATACTGGTGTTTCCGGTCGCGTTTCTGCAGCAATAGGTCAAAAATTACATTCAATCGGAGAGAATAAGCAAGTAATCGCCATAACACACTCACCACAGGTTGCTGCAGCCAGTGATCAAAAATATTTAGTAGCCAAAAAAGTTGAAGATGGTGCTACATACACCCAAATAGGCCCATTAACTCAAGAAGAAACTGTTACTGCAATTGCCGAAATGATGGCAGGTAGTGATGTAACACAAGCAGCTAAACAAAATGCCAAGGACCTAATGAAAAGTTTTAAAAGGAAGAAGAAATGATAATCGTTGAAAAAGTAAACTTAAATGAAAGAGAACAAAGGCAGGCGAATGAATTAACAGAAAGAGTCCAAAAAGCTGATAAAACATATTCAGATTTTTATTTGAGCAATCAATTTAATTATTTTCAAGATATGCCAACTTTTATTTTGGCTTATGATGGAAATAAGTTAGTTGGATTAACTATGCTATATGCAGATGAGGGACCTGAAGAAGAGGTGGAAGTCAACTTAGAAGTTGATCCTGAATTTCGCAAACAAGGAATTGCTACAAGAATGTTTGAGCATGCGAAAAAAATCATGGTGCAGTATGGTTATTACAAATGGGAGTTTGTGTCAGAAAAAGTTTTTTTAGAAAAAAATCCAGGCTTTTTGAAAAAAGTGGGTTTAAAGATTGTTCCAGAAGATTCTGATTATTACATGCGAACTGCAGAACCAGCACTAATTGAAAAGACTGACAAATTAAACCAAGTTTTAGTGGTTAAGCCTTTAACAATGAACTATGTTGATCAAGTTGCTGCAGCACACAGTAATGCTTTTGGAGATGCCATTGCCACATCTACTAAATACATTAAAAATTCCCTGTTGGATAAAAATACAGAAAGCTTTATTTTATTAAAAGGGATTGAAGTTGCCGGTTATTGTGCTGTTGATCAGGATGAAAATGAGGACTATTTCTTCGGATTGTTTATTGATAAGCCATTTCGTGGAAAAGGCTTTGGTACTTTTTTCATCAAAAAGATGATGATAATTTTGCAAAAAGAAGGTAGCAAAGTTTTTGCTTTAAATGTTGAAGTTAGTAATAAAGCAGCTATTCATGTTTATGAAAGAGCTGGCTTCAAAATATTAAGTGAAACACTGTATTTAAAAAGCCAGGAATCATGAAGATTCCCGGCAATGCTTTTTTATAATGCAATTGATTATGCAAAATCAATCCTAAATATAGTATCAATATCAACTATCTTAATTAGTTTTTTATTTGCTAAACGTAAGATAAAACGACCTGTAGAAATACGTTTTATGACTTGTCCGATTTCACTCGTTCCATCTTGATAACTTACCAATACATAGGAGCGATGAAGCAGGGCGCTATTAAGATCAGCTAATATTTCATAGTAGTATTGACTGTAAATACTTAATTTATCTTCATCATAATCGAAAAAATAGTGATAAATTTTTTTAAGTGAGTTTTTCATCAAGCCACCCCTTAGAGTTAACCGAACATTTGTTTGACAAGTTATATTATAAGAACATTTGTTCCAAAAAACAAGTATTTAAGCAAAATTTTTAAAGAGAATTTTGCTTTATTAAAAATGTCATAACTTGAAAATATTTTCATTTTAGTGCAAACTAGATACAATAGCTTTTTTTAAGGGAGTATGGCATGGCAGAAAAAGGTTTGTTACTTGTTCTTTCTGGCCCTTCAGGAGTTGGTAAGGGTACTGTTAAAAGCGCAATTGTGAAAAATAAAGTTTTTCCGTTTGAATATTCAGTATCAATGACCACTAGAAAACCCAGGCCTGGAGAAATAAACGGCAAGGACTATTATTTTGTTACTCAAGAGCGGTTTAAGCAGGCTATCAGCCAAGATGAACTTTTGGAGTATAATCAATATGTAAATAATTTTTATGGCACTCCTAAGGCACCAGTGGAAAAAATGCTGGATGAAGGTAAGGACGTGCTTTTAGAAATTGATGTCAATGGTGCCAAGAAGGTTAGAAAACAGATGCCTGATGGCGTCTTCATCTTTTTAACACCGCCTGATTTACATACTTTACATACTAGGTTAGAAAACCGGGGTACTGAATCCGAGGATGTAATTATGGGTCGAATAAAACAGGCTCGTCAAGAAATTCTGGTAATGCAGGATTATGATTATGCGGTAGTTAATGATACAGTAGCAAATGCTGTTGATCATATAAAAGCGATTGTTGAAGCTGAACACGTGAGTGTTAAACGTGTCATTGATACATATCGGAAAATGGTTAAGGAGGATTAAATTGAGAGTTACATATCCATCTATAGATAAATTGCTGGCCCAGGTTGATTCGAGATATTCTTTATCGGTTCTTGCTGCGAAAAGAGCACACGAACTTGAAGACGGTGAACCTGAAGCCTTGAAAAATTACAAATCACAAAAGCCAGTTGGCAAAGCTTTAGAAGAAATTGAAGCTGGTAAAGTTACCGTTGATCCCAAGCATCGTGAGGTTAATCAGTAATTAATAAAGTTTTATGACCTCCATCCTAAGAAAGATGGAGGTCATTTTTTAAAGGTGATTAAATGATTGCACAGGTTATTGTTGATGTTGCAGCTAAGCAAACGGATCGCATTTTTGAATATCATATTCCTGATGAGTTAGGTGAAGTAGAAATTGGTTCCAGGGTTTTTGTGCCTTTTGGTCCGCGCAAATTACAAGGTTTCGTTGTTGGCTTGAGTAACAAAAGTCAATATCAGGGTAAATTAAAAGACTTGCTTTTGGTGGTAGATGAAATGCCACCTCTAACCTCCGAATTAATTAAATTATCAAAAGATTTAGCTGATCATGTCTATTCTTATCGAATTACTATTCTTAAAACAATGCTTCCTAGAGTAATGCGTGCTAATTATCGTAAAATTTTAGTACCAAAATCTTCTGAAGCAAAAAAAATGTCTATTTTTCAAGGAGAGCCGTTAGATTTAAATAAGATTAATGATAATAAACAAATAGCTGAAATTCGCACGTTGTTAAGGACAAATGCGGCCAAAATTGAATATGTTGTTGAAAACCGGGCTCAGGTCAAAACTGAAAATGAATATTCACTAACAAATGACAAAAACGAATATAAAAATATATATGAATCTTTGAGAAAAAATGCTGTTAAACAAAAGCGGCTCATAATGTATATAATTGAAAATTACGATAAATTTCCCAAAATGCAGAGAGAAATCGAAAATAATGCAAGTCTCAACACTGTTTCATTAACGAATGCTGTCAAAAGGGGCTGGCTCAGAAAAAAACCGTCTGAAATTTATCGTGATCCACTAACAATATATGATAAAGAGAAAAAAGCAGATAAAAAAATTAAACTTAACCCTGAACAAAGGAATGCATTAGCTAAAATAGAACCAGCAATCATCAAAAAAAAATCACGTACTTTTTTATTAGAAGGTGTTACTGGCAGTGGTAAGACAGAAGTTTACTTAAATGCTATAAGTACTACTTTAGAGGCTGGAAAAAATGCATTAATGATGGTTCCTGAAATATCCTTAACTCCGCAAATGGTAAGCCAAGTGAAAAATCGCTTTGGTCAGCAAGTAGCAGTTCTACACAGTGGATTATCAGAAGGAGAAATGTATGATGAATGGCGTCGCATACGCCGAGGCGAAGCACGCGTTGTTGTTGGTGCAAGAAGCGCAGTCTTCGCACCTTTAAAAAATATTGGTTTAATAGTAATCGATGAAGAGCATGAATCTTCTTATAAACAAGAAGATAATCCACGTTATCATGCCAGAGATGTCGCAATTTGGCGCAGCAACTATAATTCATGCCCCCTTGTGTTAGGCAGCGCAACACCATCACTAGGGAGCAGAGCTCGAGCACAAAAAGGTGTATACCAGTTGTTACAACTGCCACATCGTGCTAACCAGCAAAGTTTGCCAGATGTTAAGTTAATTGATTTGAAAAAAGCACATTTTAGTGGTGGACAATTTGACCTTTCTATTCAACTTGTTGAGGCAATAAAGAAAAGGATTGCCAAAAAAGAACAAGTCATTTTAATGTTAAATAGAAGAGGCTTTGCCAACTTTATGTTATGTCGTGAATGTGGCTATGTTATGAAATGTCCAAATTGTGATCTATCTTTAACAATGCATAAAGATACAAACAAAATGCAGTGTCACTATTGTGGCTTTTCTACTGCGATTCCTGAAAAATGTCCAAATTGTCAAAGTAAAAAAATCCGCTTTTTGGGTACCGGCACCCAAAAAGTTATGACAGAGCTTGAAAAAATAATACCAGGCTGCCGTATTCTGCGAATGGATGTTGATACTACACGAAGAAAAGGATCATTTAAAAGGATTTTAGATGCATTTGGCAATCGTGAAGCAGATATTTTGTTAGGTACGCAAATGATTGCAAAAGGGCTGGATTTTCCCAATGTAACCTTAGTAGGCGTTGTTAATGCTGACACGGGGTTATGGTTACCAGATTACAACG
>CAMLRO010000024.1 GCA_946482425.1 uncultured Lactobacillus sp. | reverse complement strand
TTTGTCAACTGGTTTTGCTCGATTTTTTTGTCGCCCCTTGGCTCCTCTTGCCTTGTGGCTCATTGCCCGACGACAGTTATTAATACTAGCAATTATTTCTCCCTTTTGCAAGTCTTTTTTGATATTTTTTCTCACTCTGTCAATAAGCCCTTATGTATCTAAGACTTTTTATCGAAATTTTTGCTTATTTCTCCTCTAATCATCCATTTTCAATATCTATTTTGGCTATTTTACAAATTTACAAAGGCTATTAAGTTTGTTAAGTAATTTTAACCCTTTCGCATACTTTTATTAATTTAAAAGTTTTATAATACTACTATATTTCTAAGGAGAAAAATTATCTTGAAGCATAAAATTATGACATTGACAACCGCTTTATTTATGGCCACTACGCCCCTTGTTACTAGTGCCAATCAAGTTAAAGCAGCAACGACAACTAATAAACAAACTGAAATGTACAATTTTGTCAGGAACACTTTTAAAAAGCATCATGTACGCGGCATAGTTACGGTTGTAAAAGACGGAGTACCACAAACAATCAGTTACGGCTATGCTTGGTATGGCAAAAGAATTGGTAATGGCAGCAGTAAAGTTGTTTACCCAACAGCTTCTCTGCAAAAAGTAGTAACTGCAGCAATGGTAGTCCAACTAATTAATGAAACTAAGGGAACCAATAAGGAATTTACCCAAAACACTAAGATCTCGCGTTGGTATCCCAATCTTAAAAATGCTGATAGCATTACAGTGGGCAACTTGTTAACTCATACATCAGGTATTATGGCTACTGGTACAGAGATAGATCGCGGCTATAACTATTCTGAAGATAATGCTATTAAGTGGGTGATCAATAATATTAATGCTTCATCATCCGATGAAATTGGCAATTATCATTACAATAACAGCAATTATATTCTTCTGACCGGCATTATCAAGCAGGTTACAGGCAAGTCATATGAAGAAAATCTGCAGACTCGTATTATTAATAAGTTGAATTTACAAAATACATACCTTTATCAAAATATCCCTAAAACAGTGACAGATCCCATTTCATATTATTCAAACGGAGGTAAAAATTATCAAAATGCTACTTATCTTAAGAAAAGTCTAGTTTCTCAAATCCCGGGTGCGGGTAATCTATTTTCGACTCCAGAAGAATATTACAAAATCCAAGTTGGATTAGCAGACGGCTCTATTTTAAGTAAAGACGATTATTACTACATGACTCACCTAAAGAGTAAGGTAATTAACTACTCTGGTGGACTGTACTTATATAATAAAGACAATATCAAAAATGCGTACGGCAGTTTTATGGGGCAACATTTTGGCACCTGGATGCAATTAACTGCCGATAACCAAAACGGTATCGTCATGTTTTTAAATCAAACTGATGATAATGAAAATGACGAAAAAGATGTAGGTTACGAAATTTTACAGCATATCAAACCTAATACTTTTGTTAAACGCTAGGTTCTTGTTCAAAAAGGTTGTAACAACGTTTCGTCACTTTAAAAATTGAATAGTTATAGCGCAAAAGGCTAATAAGTCAACATTTACCAATGTGATTTATTAGCCTTTTCTATTAAAGTTTTTAACATTGAAAATCATTTTTCGCGTTTCTTTTTTATTTTGTCACTCAAATACATAGTTCCAGAGATAGTAAAATAGACAAGTGTAATAAAAAATGCGACCGTAACAATTCTAAGAAATAAACCTAAATCTGTTAAGACCGTCCACATTAAATAGAATACATAAAAGACCGCAAGGGGTAAAGCGACTCTGTTAATTCGATGTTCTCGACGAATACTATGAATTGCTTTACTTTGATCCGCGTTTTTAAGGTCATGTTCTGCCATTTTTATTACCTCCTTTTTATTAAACCTTCTTATTGAAATTTCTTATTATTTTAACACGATATTGCCAAATTAAATGATTTAATTAATCTTTATTTAATATTTTTAATTAATCGTTTGTGCTACCTGGCAGAAAACTCTATGATATTCTCTTTTAAAGTGCTAAAGCCAACAGAAAAAGTCTAAGAAAATTAATTCTTAGACTTTTTTTATTCATCAAATAATAACTCATACATTTTTGTACTCAACGGCTTTTCCAGCAGCAAATTCATCCCTACCGCTGCTTTTTTCTTCGGCCCCAGCAATTCTTCTTTGACTGTGTCCTTTTGAATTTGCACTTGACCTAAGTAGTAAAACTGCTTGCCAATTGCATCACTTTTCTTAACAAACAGCAATAGCTTCATCTGGGGCGTATTAAGTAATTTTTGCACCTCGGCGGAGTTGATATGACGGGGAGTGCGCGTATACCAACGCAAGCAGCGGCCATCTTCCAAAGTATTATGGTATAAAGCGTTGCGTTTTTTCTTTGAATCTTTTTGGTAAGTAATAAAAATGGGGGTCTCATGTTCATCCACGCGATAGCCGTACATCGGTGCGGAAACATCTAACGGCCAATTTAATAATCGGCAAGCATCTTTACGGTCATATTGCTCATAAAGAGTAAATTGCTTCTGATTATCATACTTGTGATTCAATGCCAAGCCGGTTTTGATAACATCAGTAAAAAGTTTTTTAAAGGTTTCATTTTGCAAAAGAGATTGTGCCAATTTAGGTGCTAACGCATAATCTAATAAATCTGCTTTAACCACAAGTGGCTGCCCGCCATATTGTTCCTTTTTAGTTGTCTTTCCCTGCTTGATGTCAAAAAAACTTAAAGAAAGAATATCTTCAATTGAAGTTAACACTCTTTCATTAACATAAGCACCATAATCATGCAGAGCTTGTTCAAATTCTTCTTGGCTAACCTGCTTTTTTTCTAAAAGCAGTTGCAAAAGTAGCAGTTCATGCGGTCTTTTTCCATTCAATAACTCTTTGGTAACAAAGGATAAAACAGCACTCTCATACCGACTTAGCTTCACAGGTTCGCCCATTTTTATTAAAAACTCACCATAATGCTCAAGGCTATGATTATTGGCAAATACCATGGGTGAAGTTGAGCCATAACGGTAAAAATCAAATAACAGGGGTGGACGCCCTATTTTTTCCGCTAGTTCCTGGTATGACTGTCGCAATTCCTTAATACTATCCAGTTTAATCTGATCAAGTGAAGCCAAAATCTTAGCAGAAGCAATTTGGCTAAAGTTAATCGTTGAAACATCAATAAAGCTGGGAAGCAAGCTTTCTTCGCGTGCCTTATCCTGCGAGCGGCTGTCATCCTGATTTAAAGCAATTGGAATTAAATAATTATTTTTATAGTTACCAATAAAGTCGATGACCGTGACATAGTCTTTACCGGGATATTTACGCAAACCGCGGCCTAGCTGCTGGATAAAAACAATGCTGGACTGCGTATTACGCAACATAATGATCTGGTTTAAAGCCGGAATATCAATTCCTTCATTAAAGAGGTCAACGGTAATAATGTAATCAATTTGTCCTTGTTCCAGCTGCTTAACTACTTGCAGCCTTCTTTTTTCGCTGTCTTCATTAGTTAAGGCGATAGCAGGATGTTCACGGTCTGAAAAGGCCTGCGCTAATTCACGCGCTTCTTCTTGGCGGCTGCAAAAAACCAATCCTTTAGCTTGAGAACCACAATAACCGTAATAATCGAGCTGCTTTAAAACATAGTCAACACGCTCTGGCGCCAGCAGTCTGCGCAAGTTAGTGGTTTCGTCAATCGTAGTACCAGCAACTTCATAATCTGCAACGCCTACATAATGAAAAGGTGCCAGCATTTTTTCTTCCAGTGCTTCGCGCAAACGAATCTCATAAGCTAAATTATAGTCAAAGAGGCGGTATACATCCTGGTCATCCATCCTTTCCGGGGTGGCAGTCATTCCCAGCCAAAATTGCGGTTTAAACTTGGCAAAAATGCGCTGATAACTTGGTGCAGCTGCCCTGTGGGCCTCATCAATCAAAATGTAATCAAAAGTTGTTGCACTTAGACTAGCAAGTACTTCAGGCTGACTTAAAGTCTGCACGGTGGCAAAAATATATTTGCGTTCAATCTGGTGCTTGTGCCCAGTTAACAGACCATAATCGGCTAAGTTCTCGCCAATTACTTGGTGAAAACTTTTTAAAGCTTTTTTAGCTATCTGTTCACGATGAACTACATAAAGAAACTTCTGGGGTTTAAAATCTTTGACAGCAAATGCTCCTAAGTAGGTTTTGCCAGTTCCAGTAGCTGAAACTACCAGACCCCGCTTTTGTCCGTCTTTAATTAAGCCTTGTAATTCCTGCAGTGCTTCTTCTTGCATCTTATTTGGCACAATTTTAGTTGTTTCACTAACATGAACCTGAGATTGCACTTGTGGCTTTACCCAATTTTGTTCATATTCTCTTATCCAGCTTTCAGATAATGGCAAACTATCATTCTTTAACTCATGCAATTGCTGGGCAATCTGCTCTGTCAGCGTCGCACTATTTTTTGAGCTGATTTTTAAGGCCCATTCGTAATTACTAAGTAAAGCCGACCGGGTGAAATTAGCACTGCCAATAACCAAAGTTTGCCAGTCCTCATGTTCAAAGAGATAACCTTTAGCATGAAATCCGCTTTGCGGCGTAATTTTAACTGTCAAGTTGGGAATTTTAAGTAACTCACGAAAAACCTTGGGATTGTTAAATCCTAAATAGTCACCCGTAATTAATGTACCCGAGATGTTTTTCTTAGCTAAATCTGCCATAACTACTTTAAAGGGAACGAGCATATCTTGAGTAACAAAGGCTATAGCCCAAGTAAAATTTTGACAGTTAAGCAGCTCTTGGCGCAGCGTCAGCCAAATATTCTCCTGTTTATTATTTTGCAGCAGTTTCGGCCCTAATAATTCATGACCGGGATATTTAGGGTCATACAGACCATTAAGAATGGCGTCTTGCAAGGGTTCATTCATACTCATCACCTCAAAATTATTTTACACAAAAGAAAAAGAAACCCAACCATCTGGATCCCTTTTTTACAACTGCTTATAAATCTATTGCCAATAAAATTGGGCAGTGATCAGCACGTTCTCCCGTATCCATCATTTCAGAACGCTTAACCTTATCTGCAATTCTATTACTAGTTAGCCAATAATCAATTCTCCAGCCGGAATTATTAGCCTTTGCAGTTCTTACCCTTTGAGCCCACCATGAGTAGACTCCTTCAACATTGCCGTTGAGTTTTCTAAATGTATCTGTAAAGCCGGCTTTAAGCAATTGGGTAAAATCTGCTCGTTCTTCATCAGTAAAACCTGCAGAATGGTGATTAGTATCCGGATGTTTTAGATCAATTTCGTGGTGAGCACAATTATAATCGCCACTAGCCAAAACCGGTTTTTCTTGATCTAATTTTTGCAAGTAATTAATATACTTTTCATCCCAGACTTGACGCTCACTTAAACGCTTAAGGCCATTGCCAGAATTTGGCGTATATACCTGAGTGACAAAATACTCAGGAAATTCCAAAGTGATGATTCTGCCTTCATGATCCATCGGTTCCGGTGCACCAATTACAGGATAAGTCACTTGAGGCTTGAGTTCTTTTTTATACAAAAACATGGTTCCAGCGTAACCTTTACGTGCCGGTTCTTCTGATGAACGCCAAACAATATCATATTCTGGAAATTCTTTTGTTAATACTTCCATGTGTTTTTTAGTTGGTCCAGTTGAACGTAATTTAGTTTCTTGAATTGCAACTATATCAGCATTTTCAGCATGTATTTTTTCTAAAACTTTGCGTGTTGCTACTGCACGAGAAGAAGTTCCGGTTAAAGCTGCATTTAATGAGTCGATATTCCACGAAATTAAGATCATTTTCTGCTCCTTTTTATTCATTTCTTTCATTATATAGTTTTTTAGCTGGGACACAAAACTTCTGTCACCCTGATTTTTTCCAATTCCAAGTTTGAGGTGATCATATTGAGGTGAAATTGCTGTTATTTTTTTCACTATCTATACAAAAAATACTTGTAACTTTTTTGATTAAGCGTGAGTCCTTGTGCCATATTATTGTAAGCGATTACTAATAGAACGCCATTTTGATAAAAATATTATTTTCACAATTTTATGTTTTTAAATCTAGTTAAGCAAGTGTATAATAGCACAAGAGACAACAATAATAATCTTTGGAGGTTAGATTTTATGACTAAAATTTATGCTTACGCCATTCGTAAAGATGAAGAACCATATGTACATGAATGGAAGGAAGCTCACAAGGATGTAGATGTTGATTTCACTGATCAACTTCTCACCCCTGAAACGGCTGAATTAGCTAAAGGTGCTGATGGTGTTGTAACTTACCAGCAACTGGATTACAAGGCTGATACTATTGAAGCTTTAGACAAATTAGGCATTCACAACTGGTCAATCCGTAACGTTGGTATTGACAATATTGACCTAAAGAAAGCTAAGGAATTAGGCTTTAAGATCACTAATGTTCCGGTATATTCACCAGATGCCATCGCTGAACACGCTGCTATTCAAGCTGCCAGAGTTTTGCGCCAAGACAAGGTTATGGACGAAAAAGTTGCTAAGCATGATCTGCGCTGGGCACCTACAATTGGTCGCGAAGTACGTGACCAAACTGTTGGTGTTGTGGGTACTGGTCATATTGGTCAAGTATTCATGAGAATTATGGAAGGCTTTGGCGCTAAGGTTATTGCCTACGATATCTTCAAGAACCCAGAATTAGAGAAGAAGGGCTACTACGTTGATGACTTAGATGAACTTTACGCTAAGTCTGACGTTATTTCACTTCACGTTCCTGATACTCCGGAAAATGTCCACATGATCAACGACGACTCAATCAAAAAGATGAAAGACGACGTTGTTATCGTTAACGTTTCTCGTGGTCCATTAGTTGACACAGACGCAGTTATTCGTGGTCTTGACTCAGGCAAGATCTTTGGCTTCGTAATGGACACTTACGAAAATGAAGTTGGTATTTTCAACAGCGACTTCAGTGGCAAAGATTTCCCTGACAAGCGTTTAGCTGATTTAATCGCACGGCCAAATGTTTTGGTAACACCACACACGGCTTTCTACACTACTCACGCTGTGCGCAACATGGTTATTAAAGCCTTTGATAACAACTTGAAGTTAATCAATGGCGAGCAGGCTGATACTCCTGTTGATTTGAACAAAGAATTTTAATTTGTAAAATTCATTTCCCTTCTTAAATACACTTTAAATAACAATAAAAGGCACCAGATAAATTTATCTGGTGTCTTTTCTAATAATTATTTTAATTTGCGGCAGCATTTACGGCTTGAATAAGCGCATTTCTAAAGCCCGTTTCTTCAAGCTTGGCTACACCCCTAATAGTTGAGCCACCCGGTGTGGTGACTTCGTCTTTTAATTCCTCCGGCAATTTTTTACTAGCAAGTGCTAATTGGCTGGTACCCAAAAGCATTTGTTCAATTATCTGATATGAATCTGCGCGTTTAATACCGTTTTGCACTGCGGCATCACTCAGCGCTGCAATCATAAGATCGACAAAAGCAGGCGTGCATCCAGCAACTGTACCATAAATGCCTAGCAGGTTTTCAGGCACAACATAAACTAAACCCATTTGAGTAAAAATCTTTTTTACGGTAGCAATCACTTCCGGCTTTTCATCAGGAATAAAACTGATGGCTGTAATTCCGCTACCTATTTGAACGGGAGTATTAGGAACAATCTTGGCAAATGCCGTATCTTGCGCAAGTCCACTATTAATCTGAGTTAAATCGCCGCCACCCGTTGATAACATGATACCGTGATATTTTTGACCCAGCTGCTTCAGTATAGCTTCAGCACTGGAGCCACTCACAGCAACTATAACTGCCTGGCAAGCGTTAAATTCAGTGTAACTATTAACTAAGCGCAGATTAAATTCAGCAGCAATTTTTTGAGCGGACTTATGACCACCGTCATAAACATAAATATCTTGGCTTGAATTTTTAGCATTTAACAAGCCCTTAATGATAGCGGAACCAATCTTACCAGTTCCAATAAAACCAATTTTCATCAGCTACCACCTTTTTTAAAAGTCCGTGTGATCTGGATCATTTGCTAATTTAGCTGCTCCATGCAAACCATCAAGTTTAGCCATATCAGCATCACTAATTGTAAAGTCAAAAACTTGTAAATTAGATTCAAGCCGATCGCGGTGGACAGATTTTGGTAATGGGACAAAGCCGTGTTGCAAGGACCACCGTAATAAGACTTGCGCTGGAGACTTGTCATAGTGTTGCGCAACAGAAACGACAGTTTCATTAGCAAATAAACCGCCCCTGCCAAGTGGTGAATATGCTTCGCTCAAGATGCCGAGTTCTTTATTATAAGAAGTCACATCTTCTTCCATATCACTTGGGTTAAGGTAAATTTGATTGACAGCAGGACGAATTTTGGCGGTCTTCAGCAACTCATCCAAGTGTTTACGTCTGAAATTCGATACTCCGATTGCGCGAATTTTGCCTGACTGAACAGCTTCTTCCATTGCCTGCCAGCTTTCTGCGTTTAATTCAGCCCAGTGATCACGCACAGGTGCTGGATTAGGCCAGTGGATCAAATACAAGTCAAGGTAATCTAAATCTAATTTAGTCAAGCTTTCATCAATCGCAGCCTTAGTTGCCTGATAGCCGTGATGATCGTTCCATAATTTAGTGGTTACAAATAAGTCGTGTCTATTGACCCCGCTTTGTTTAATTCCTTGTCCGATGCTCTCCTCATTGCCGTAAGCTGCAGCCGTATCAATTAAGCGATAGCCCAGATCCAGTGCATCCTTCACAGTGTTCTTGGCTACTTCACCGTCAGGTGTTTGCCAAGTTCCTAAACCAATGACTGGTATTTTAACGCCATTATTTAATTCATAAGTATCATTAAAAGAATGAATATTTAAAGTCATTATTCTCACCTCTAATAATTATTATACAGGATTGAACTATACTTCTACAGGAAAAGATAGCAATTATTGCGGTTGCTTTTGCAAATCACCCTTGAGCAAAGCCACAAATTCCGGATATGTTGCTACTTCATATAAGGGATGCAGATTCATATTATTCTTCCGTTTACGGTGGTTATACCAGATGCTGTCAAAGCCGTAATTTTCTGCACCCAGTATGTCGGACTGCAGCCCATCTCCAAAGAAGACAGTTTCTTCAGGGCCGATTTCAGTATGAGCAAAAAAGTAATCAAAGATACGGG
The DNA here is from genome assembly GCA_946482425.1 of uncultured Lactobacillus sp. Next base: position 9,371 of record CAMLRO010000024.1, on the reverse strand, counting down.
TATCCGGTTTAGCAAAGCCGGCTTCTTCTGATGTCACAATCAGCGAAAAATATTTGTCAATGCCCGCTAATTGCAAACGGTGCCTCTGCATAAAGGCTTCACCATTACTTAAAATAGTTAAAACGTAATTGTGCTTTTTAGCAAAACGCAAAGTATCAGTCACACCGGGCAGCAACTTATGAGCTTCACTAAAATAAGAACGGTATTCGTTCATAATTGCAATTCCGTCAATATCAATGCCTAAATTTTCCTTGATAAATTCGCTAAAGACAGTCTTGCTGAGTTGATTATAATCAATTTTACCTTGTTCCAGCTTACGCCAAAGTCCTTGATTATATGCATGATAATCACGCTGCATGTTGTCTGTTAACTGCCAATGATGAGCCTGAAAAAGACTATGCAGAGCAAAATTTTCTGTAGCAGCAAAATCAATCAAAGTATCATCAACATCAAAAATTATTTGTTTATAACGCAAGCAATTTCTTCCTCTCCAATTATTCCGCAGAATAAAATGCGTATTCACTAAAAATTAGTGTGGAGGTCTATTATAACAATATTTCACACATTGGGAACAAAATTAACTATTTTTAAATTTTGCTTGCATTACTATTACTCTTCTTAAAAATCAGCTATAATATCACTTAATTCTGATAAAAGGGGTGATTAAGCATGGTTGGACTATTACTAGCATTCTTGTTAATTTGGTTATTTATAAAACTGGGCGTTGGTATATTTAAAATCTTATTTTTCATTTTAACTTGCACACTTGCCTTTATTTTCTTTATTCATTTATTAGTGCCAATAGTCGTTATTCTTGGCTTAATTTTCCTTTTCTTCACGTTAGCTAGGCACTAATTTTTAGTTTAAAAACAAAAATATATTCAAGCATAATAAACGCTATTTTTAGCTTATTATGCTTTTTTTATATCTTCGAATTCTATATGTTTTTTTATTATCCCCGACAACTTACTCGCACATCAAGTTGTGACTTTTACTTGTGTTTAAGAGCAAACTTTCCTCTAGTAAATACAAGATATTGTGGTATAGTTCTACTTGTAGCCATAGATGATGTGTCTGTGGAACAATTTGCTAGTTGAAGGAGTAACTTTGAATATGAAAAATACGAGCATAACCTTAGATCAGGGTTACATTGATCAAGTGAAACAAACTGTCACTCCCCACTGGGGAGAGCTTGGCTGGGTTACTTATAAACGGACCTACGCCAGATGGCTTCCTGAAAAAAATCGTTCCGAAAATTGGGATGAAACAGTTAAACGCGTAATCGAAGGCAATATTAATCTTGATCCTCGTCTCAAAGATTCTCCTGCAAATGAAGTAGTTGATGAACTAACTGATGAGGCCAAGAGCCTATTTAAATTGGTTTACGGTTTAGGCGCAACGCCTTCTGGTCGTAACCTCTGGGTCTCCGGGACAGATTACCAAAAGCGTAATGGTGATTCGTTGAATAATTGCTGGTTTATAGCTATTCGTCCCCAAAAATATGGTGACAGCCATATAGTGCCAGACTATTTAGGGCAAACGCAAGAAGCAGTTTCAATGCCATTTTCATTTCTTTTTGACCAACTAATGAAAGGCGGCGGCGTTGGCTTTTCTGTTGTCCAAGACAACATTCAAAAGATCCCAACAGTTGATAACAAAATCGATTTAACAATCGTGATCGACAAAAAGAGTGCTTCATACGCGGATTCGGTTAAATTGGGTGCAACGGACAAAGACGAATGGGCAAAGCAAAATGACGGCAAGTCTGACTACGTATACTACAACTTGCCTGATACCCGTGAAGGTTGGGTTTTGGCCAATGCTCGTTTAGTTGACATGCATTTTAATCAAACCAATGCTGAAAACAAGACCAAATTGGTACTGGACATCAGCAGAATTCGTCCTTACGGGGCTAAAATTCACGGTTTTGGCGGTACTGCTTCTGGACCTATGCCGTTAGTGGAAATGCTTTTTGATATCAACAACATTATTAACAATCGGGTTAGCGGCAATTTAACTTCTGTTGATTGTACGGATATTTGCAACTTGATTGGTAAAACTGTCGTTGCCGGCAATGTGAGAAGATCAGCTGAACTGGCTTTAGGTACAAGTACCGACCAAGACTTTATCACGATGAAACAGGATAAAGACAAACTCTACCACCACCGTTGGGCATCAAACAACAGTGTAGCAATTGATTCTAACTTTGATGAATATGAACCAATTGCTAACGGTATTAGAGAAAACGGTGAACCAGGAATAGTTAACCTTGACTTATCTCGTAACTATGGTCGTATTATTGACGGCTATCAAAAAGATATTGACGGCGACGTTGAAGGCACCAACCCTTGCGGAGAGATTTCCTTGGCTAACGGTGAGCCATGCAACCTGTTTGAAGTATTCCCATACATTGCAGAACAACAAGGTTGGAAACTAAAGGACGTTTTCAGGTTGGCCACTCGCTACGCCAAACGGGTAACGTTTAGTGACTACGACTGGGAAATTTCCCGCAACATCATTTCCAAGAATCGTAGAATCGGTGTTTCAATGTCAGGTATTCAAGACTGGCTGTTAAATGATTTGGGTCACCGGGTTGTCACCGGCTTTGAAGACAGCACTGATGAAGAAACCGGCGCAAAGATTAAAAAACCAATTTACGACCCTCAGGGAATTAAAATGGTTACTGAAGCTTACCAAGCCGTCATTGATGCTGATAAAGAATACAGCAAAACTTTAAACTGCAATGAGTCAATCAAGCACACAACTGTTAAGCCTTCTGGTACTGTTGCCAAATTGGCTGGGGCCTCTGAAGGAATGCACTTCCACTATGCCGGCTACTTAATTCAAAGAATTAGGTTCCAAGCTTCTGATCCATTGCTTAAAGCATTGGACGCATGTGGTTACTATTCAGAACCTGATATTTATTCACCAAACACAACTTGTGTTGAATTTCCATTGCGTGCTGCTCACGCCGACAGCAAGAACTTTGCTTCTGCCGGTACAGTTTCAATTGAAGAACAATTTGCAACACAAGCCTTTTTGCAAACTTATTGGTCAGATAATGCAGTTAGCTGTACCGTTACTTTCCAAAGCAATGAAGGTGACAAGATTACCCCACTCTTTGAACAATACCGGCATGTAATTAAGTCAACTTCCTTATTGCCATACTATGGTGGTTCACTTAAACAAGCGCCAAAAGAACCAATCGATAAAGTTAAATATGAGGAAAGAAAAGCTGAAATTACCGGTGATGTAGCCCAAGTGTTTGCAGAACAAAATGACGATCAAAAAGATTTGGAATTAGTTGACCAAACAGACTGTGAATCTGGTGCATGTCCAGTTAAATAAGTTTTTTAAATTAAACTAGTACCGTGCAAGCATCTAAGTACGAAGTTTGTAGTGCTTGCACAAAAAAATCTATAGATTGGAGTATATGATGAAAAAAAGCAAATTATCAGTTTTAACCGGAATAGCCACTATTTTTACCTTTACTTTTGCTGGCTACGAAACAACCCAAAATGTCCAACAGGTAGACGCCAGCAGCAAAATCAAAGTTACTTACACCCTTAAAGTACATAACAAGAATTACAAGAAAAAGACTATTAAATTGCCTAAGAACTCAACCGTAATGCGCGGTTTGAAAAAGTGCTGGAAAATAAAGAGTGATCACGGTCTTATTACTTCAATAGCTGGTAAGAGCCAAAATAAGCGCAAGAAGATTTATTGGACTTACACCATTAACGGCAAGTTTGCACAAAAAGGCGCGGCAATACAGAGACTTGCTAACAAAGATAAAATTAAATTTACTTTAGCAAAAGTTAACTTCTAAAATTGCTATGGTCCGCAGTTCAACTAAGAAAATAGCGTTATTAGCAATTTTAACAGCCATGTGTGTGGCACTAAGAATATTTAAAATTATTCCTGTGCCCAATGTTCAACCAGTAACCGATATTTTGATGATTGTAACTTTAAATATTGGCTTTGGTTTCGGCTTTGCTTTAGCACTTTTAACTATGGTAGTTTCCAACATTTACTTGGGCTTTGGCATTTGGACAGTGTCACAAGTCTTAGCCTATGGCGGTTGTGTTTTAACTGTGGCTTTGCTCGGTAAATTTACGCCACTTAAAAAACATTTTACACTGCAACTTATTCTTGCTGTTTTTCTCGGCTGGGAATATGGCTGCTTCGTCGACTTTGGCATGTCTATATTTGGCGGTTTCAATGCGTTCCTAGCTTATTGGGCAGGCAGTCTGGTCTTTGATACTTATCATGCTGTCGGCAACCTAGTGTTTTATCCAATTTTATACAAGCCGTTAAACATTGCACTTGATCATTACAAACGGAGGCTATTATGACAATTAAAATCTACACTAAGGTGGGCGATCAAGGTTTTACCAAACAGGTAACCGGCAAAATGGTTCCCAAATATGATCTGCAGATTATCGCTGTCGGTGATATTGATGAACTTGATTCTTACCTAGGCGTTGTGATTGCCAACTTGTCTGCCAAATGTCAAAAGCTGCATACTCCTTTACAAAATTTGCAACGAGACTTATATGAACTGGAAAGTGACATTGTTGTCAAAAGACACGAAGAAATCACGGCTGAAAAAGTAGCAGAACTTGAAAAACAGATCGACGAACTTAATAAACAAATTCCTCAAACAACCCATTTCATTTTACCTGGCGGTTCGATCACTGCCACTCACTTACACTATGCCCGTACAGTTGCCAGACGAGCCGAGCGTTCCATGGTAAAACTAAACGCTGAAGAACAAAAACTTGCTCCCGCTTGTTTGGAGTACATCAACCGCTTGTCAGACTTCCTCTTCATCTTAGCTCGTTATGCTAATGTGCTAGACGGTGCATCAGAAGTCAAAAGTAAAATTAAGTAAGCAAGCTCAAAAAACGAGGTAGTTTCGTAATTGAAACTACCCCCGTTTTTATTTTGTTTAAAATTAATATTTTACTGCCACCACAATTTAATTAGTCCTTGAGTCCCCAAGTCACCCAAGTGCTTTTCATCAACTAATGTTTCGTATAACTTTTTAGCTTCTTCGGTTGCTGGCAGTTCAATTTTCATTTCTTTAGCAGTCTCTAGTGCAATGCGCAAATCCTTCAAAAAGTGTTTGCTGAAAAAGCCGGGGGTATAGTCACCCTTTAAGACCCGCGGACCATAATTACTCAAACTCCAGTTAGCAGCACTGCCTGCGCCGACTGTTTTAAGGACTGCTTCAAGGTCAAGCCCCGCCTTTTTAGCATAAACCAGCATTTCTGTCATACCGGTCATGGTGCCTGCAATCATGATCTGATTAGCCATTTTAGTATTCTGACCTGCACCAGCTGGCCCAAAAAAGTGAACTTGCTTTCCGAAATCCTTAAAAATTGTTTCCAAGTTTTGGTAAGCAGATTCATCTCCCCCAACCATGATGGTCAGCGTACCGTTTTTAGCACCTAAATCACCGCCAGAAACAGGGGCATCTAGCACTTTAGCGCCCTGCTTTTCACCTGCAGCAAATATTTTTTGTGCTAAAGCAGGCTTTGAAGTGGTCATGTCTACCAGATTTTTGCCCTTAACTTCGGCTTGCAAAATACCGTTATCGCCGAAATAAACTTGTTCAACGTCAGCGGGCAAACCCACAATAGTGAAAATTGTCTCAGTCTGTTCAACTACAGCTTTAGGATTATCACACCAAGTAGCACCTTTTGCAACCAGATTATCAGTCTTACTCTTAGTGCGATTATAAACCCACAATTGATGACCAGCTTTTAACAAGTTAAGGCAAATGGCATTTCCCATAACTCCAGTTCCAATAAAACCTATTTTCATAATCAATTCTCCTCTATTAAATAAAACGTTTTCTTAATAATTTAATCATACCACTAACTTATCTTTAATAAGTAGAGTTTTTATTTATTTAGGTTTTCGTTAACAAAAAGTTCTGCCTGCTCACCATATTCCGGCATCCCTAATAAAGTAAAATTCTTGATTGCCCACTTGCACTTAGATATATATTCAGGTTTATGCACAAAATGATAATTGACCATGTTTTCCAATAAAACCAGCATATTTTTGCAGAAAAAGAGTTCAGGAATCATCTTCACCTTTTCAGCAGCAGTAATAAAGTATTGTGCTTCAGTATATGACTTTTGCTCAATACACATAATCAAGATATTGCAGATAACATCTAACAATTCTTCTTGCTGGCGCGGTTTTGAAACGTTCTTTAACTTTTCAACTATCTTTTTACCTATTAGCAAATTGCTCTTTAAATCATAAATTGGGATTAAATTAATGTAAATTCGCAACGCTCTCTCGTCAAAATCATTTTGGTCAAAGAGCCAGCTTTTCAATTTGCTTTTTTTAGTTTCACTCAAATCTGCCAGCTTATTTTCCACATCGGCCAATTCGAAATCAATCAGCAATAGTATCTTTTCTTTATCTTTAAAATCACTATCTGCTACATACTGCCTGATTTTTCTGATTTTAGCAGGATTATTCTGATAATATGCCCTGTTTACTTCACGATCAATAAAGCTGGCTGCATTGTCATGCTCCTGATTAGCACTTAATTTGTTAAAAAAATCTTCCGGTTTAATCTGGTTAGCAGTTAAAATCGCTAATAAGTCTTCGGCGGTAATACGGTGAAGCCCTTTTTCTACTTTGGCATAGTATGAAGGACTAACTATGCCAGACGCCCATTCTTTCTGTGTTTTTAAATTTTTAATACGAAATTGCTTCAATAATTCTCCAATTGTCATTATGTTTACTTTCGGTTTCACAATGTTCAAATTTACTTAGTAACTATAGTGTAAACGATATTTAACTAAAAAATCTGTTTACTATTTGACTTAACCTTAACTTTAAGTACTACAATTTTTACAATTATAAAATTTATGTTGCTGGTGAGAGTAATTTACCCAATTGCTAGCTCACTCTTACAGGAAAGTATTTTATAATTATTAATAAACATTGAATAAATTAGTGCAGGGGGGCACTTGATAATGAACAAACATGAAGATTTTTTACTAAACCAAATTGCCGGACCTAAGGATTTAAAAAAATTAAGTATCCCTGAAATGAAAAAATTAGCCCAGGAAATCAGAACATTAATCTTAGAAAAAGATGCAGCTGAAGGCGGACACCTTGGTCCCGATTTAGGGATTGTGGAGGCTACAATTGCCTATCATTACGTCTTTAATGCTCCCCAAGATAAAATTATTTGGGACGTTTCCCACCAAACATACCCCCATAAAATGTTAACAGGACGGGCACAGGCTTGGCTTGATCCTGACCACTATGAAGACGTTACTCCATATACCAACCCTGATGAAAGTCCTTATGATTATTACTCAATCGGTCACACTTCAACATCTATTGCTCTAGCAACAGGAATGGCTAAAGCGCGAGACTTAATGGGCAACCATGAAAACATTATGGCTTTAATTGGTGATGGTTCCATGACTGGCGGACTGGCCTTTGAAGGTTTAAACAATGCCGCAATTGAAAAGAATAACTTGGTAGTCGTAGTTAATGATAATCAGTGGTCAATTGATGAAAATGTTGGCGGCTTAGTAACTGCTTTGAAAAAATTACGAGACACAAATGGCCAGACTGCTGAAAATCCGTTTACGGCAATGGGCTTTGATTACCGCTATGTCGCAGACGGTAATAACCTTGCTGATATGATTGCCGCTTTTAAGGCAGTTAAAGATGTTGACCACCCAATTTTATTACACATTAATACGCTTAAAGGCAAGGGCTATGAGCCTGCAATCATTGATGAAGAAGCTCACCACTGGGTATCACCCTTTAATTTGCAAGATGATCAGCCACTTGCTCCAGAAAGTCAGGGTTCTACTCCCAATTCAGTTGCTCTTGATGTGATTAAAAATGAGATTAAAGCAGGAAAGAATATAATGGCCATAGATGCCGCCATTCCGGGTGTCTTTGACCTTGATGATTTTAAAAACGAATTTCCAGATCATTACACTGATGTTGGTATTGCTGAACAAGAATCTGTTGCTTTCGCCACTGGTTTTGCTAAAGAAGGTGGCATTCCAGTTTTAATGGAAAATTCTACTTTCCTACAGCGTGCTTTTGACCAACTCTCTCACGATACAGCTGCCAATGACCTGCCAGTTGTAATGTTAGTTGCGGGAGGGAGAATTTCTAATCAATCAAAAACTCACTTGGGAATCTTTGATCAAGTAATGATTTCTAACTTGCCTAACTGGATTTATCTTGCTCCTACTACGCTAGAAGAAGAAAAAGCAATGATCAAGTGGGCAATTAGACAAAGATGCCACCCCGTTGCTATTAAAATGCCGGCTAATGTGCCAGACTCAGACGAACAAAATATAATTACAGATTATACAAATTACTCAGAAATCAAGTATTCAATTATTCCAGGCAAAGATGTAGCTATTTTGGCACTAGGAGATTTTTATCAATTAGGAAAAGAAGTAGCTACTAAATTGGATGCTACCTTAGTCAACCCACTCTCTGCCAATATCTTGGATGAACAAACACTTAATCAGTTAGCTGCTAGTCATGAAGTAATTGTGACTCTTGAAGATAATTCTCTAGATGGTGGTTTTGGACAAAAAGTGGCATCCTACCTTGGAAAAACAAAAGTTAAAATACTCAATTACGGCCAAAACCGCGTTTATACCGATCAAACTCCATTGTCAGAAATTTACCGCCAAAATCATTTAACTGCTGATCAAATTGTGGCAGATGTGCAGCAAATTTTATAATTGCAACTAATGATTCTTTAGGAGCTGATTAATAATGACTAAAAAAAGAAAATCTATCATAATAGGCACATTGCTATTAGCGTTATTGCTACTTGCCGTTTACATATTTAAAAACAACTACCAGGAAGAAAATGGTGCCAGCATTCGCATTGATACGCCAACACTTTTTGTACATGGCTGGGGCAGCAGTTACCACGCTGAAGAAAGTATGGTGGCTTATGCGCAAAAACATCATGCTACTAATTCTGTTATTCGTGCCGATGTTAGCTCTACAGGTAAAGTCACCTTAATAGGGACAATAAAAAAACGAGCCAAGAACCCGATAGTTGAAGTCAACCTCCAAAATAATAAGAGCATTTTTGCTGGAACAAATAATCAAATTGCTACCATGAACAAAAGCAGCAATTATATTAAAGACGTGATCATTGCACTGCAAAAAAGGTATCACTTTAAGCGAATTAACTTAGTAGGGCATTCGATGGGCAATCTACAAATTGCCTATTACTTACACAATAATGCGACTAATTCGCACATGCCTCATCTAAATAAACAGGTTTCGATTGCCGGCCATTATAACGGTTATATTGGAGAACAAGGGGCACCAAATAAAAC
>CAMLRO010000023.1 GCA_946482425.1 uncultured Lactobacillus sp. | reverse complement strand
CTTCATCCGCATTGTAGGATTTACTTAAAGTATTATACTTGCGCACCTGAAACTTACCTTGCGTCAAAGTTCCGGTCTTATCTAAGAGCAAATAATTGATTTTAGAACTAATGCTAATAACATTACGATTTCTAATTAGTAAGCCATTTTTGGCACCAATTGATGTGCTTTTAGCATTTACTAATGGAATAGCTAAACCCAGAGCATGAGGACAAGCTATTACCAACACTGTCACCATTCTTTCGAGACCACCAGCTATACCACGTAAACTTGTCCAAACGAGTAAAGCAATAATACCAAAAATTAGCGCTGCATAAAATAACCAGCTGGAAACCTGATCTGCCAAATTTTGTAGTTTAGACTTATTCATCTGGGATGACTGAACTAGTTTATTAACACTGGCTAAAAAGCCTGAATTAGCAGAATTAGTAACCTTAACTGTTAGTGTTCCAGAGCCGTTAATTGAACCCCCAATAACCTTATCGTCCTTTTGCCGCGTTACTTCGCGCGATTCACCAGTAACCAAAGATTCATTAACCTGACTGGAACCATTTAGAATGACACCATCAAGAGGAATACTTTCTCCTGCTTTGACTAGAATTACTGCATCTTTTTGAACATCGTTTATTGCCATGTCCATTGTTTGACCATTATGCTGTACGTGAACCTTATCGGGTAAAAGTTGGGCTAAGTCATGCACTGAACTATTGGCATTCATTACCGAATTCATTTCAATCAGATGACCTAGTAACATAATTAAAATTAAAGTAGCTAATTCCCAGAAGAAATCCATGACATGAACTTTGCTGTTTAACAAATCATTTTTAATAAAAGCATATAGGCTGTAAATATATGCTGTAGTAATGCCTAAAGAAATCAGTGTCATCATTTCAGGCTTTTTAGCCTTAATTTCATAATAAGCACCAGATAAAAATGGTTGTCCACCATAAAAATAGAGAATTGTAGCAAAAAGTGCAACTACCCATTCTGAACCGGAAAAAGAAAATTGGAATGGTAAATGTACACCCATTGCTGGTGATAAAAATATGATTGGCAAGGATAAAACGACTGATACCCAAAATTTTTTCTTCAGGTTTCCCATATGCATCATATGTCCGCCATGCATCATCATATCCTGACCACCCATATTCATTGACGATGTGTTATCCATTGAGTGATTCATATTTCCATTATGGTTCATGTTCATATTATTCAAATTACTCAGTCCCATCTATTTATAATACTCAAGATTGCTCTTTTCTTTAATCTACTTTTATAAATAGAGGTTGTCAAAAAATTTAACTGAAATAGCTAGAATATATTGATATTAGCTTTTGCTCCTTGCTTTTTTCATAAAATGAATAATCAAACCGATAACTAAGCCGATAACCGCAGGAATAACCCAATCCATACCGATATCAGCAAAAGGCAAAAATTTTAGTTGGAATGCTTTTAACTGTAAAGCCCAAGATTGGTGACTAATTATAGGTGGAAAAGAAGCTATCATATCTAATATAGCCGGTACAATTGTAAAAAGTATCCCACAAAAATAAACGATTGCGTCACGGTCGAACAAAGAACCAGAAATTGACAAAATAATCAAAACCATGGCAATTGGATATAAAAACATGAGCATTGGCGTTGACCAGGAAATAATTGTATCTAAGCCAAAATTAGCGGTGATAAAGGAAACAATAGTCATGATAGTCAACCAGCCATGATAACTTATTTTGTTAAAACTACGATGAAAGTCCTGAGCAAAAGCCGCTATTAGACCAACTGCAGTTGTTAAACAAGTAAGAGTAACTAGTGTGGCAAGTAAAGCATGACCAAAATCGCCCAAATAATAGGTAACAATTTGGTTGAAAACTGTGCCACCCTCTTGCGAAATTTTAAAATGATTTAGTGTTGTTGCTCCTAGCCAGATTAAACCAATATAAATAATTCCAATTGCACCCGTTGCCAAGATCCCAGCTCTTGCAGTAACCTTTGCATTACTTTTAGCTGAAGTTTTTCCTAGTTGCCTGACAGCTGAAACAATAGTGTATCCAAAGGCCAATCCTGCTAGAGCATCCATTGTGTTATAGCCCTCTAAAAAACCGTTAAAAAAGGAAGCACTCTGATAAGCCGCAGTAACAGTTTGATCTTTAGCAGCACCCATCGGTGAAATAGCTGCTAATAAAAACACAGAAAACAATAATAATAAAAATAAAGGATTCAAAATTCGTCCAATACTATCCAAAATTGTCGACTGCTCGTAAGAAATAATAAAAGCTAAGATAAAAAATATTGCTGAAAAAATCAGTAATGCAGGTTTAGCGGCAGCTTTAGGCAGCACTGGCTGCAAGCCAACCGAAAAGGAAATGCTTGCTGTTCTTGGTGTCGCAAACAAGGGCCCTAAGGTTAAGTGAATTAGTACCATAAAAACAAGGGCAAATTTATTTCCTAGTGGAGTACCGATATCATAAACGCCTTTGGCATGGCTGGCACTTATTGCTAAAACAGCAAGCAAAGGTAAGAGAACGGCAGTTACTAAAAAGCCAAATGTAGCCATTCCCCAGTTTGCCCCGGATAATTGCCCCAAATGAATTGGAAAAATTAAGTTACCAGCACCAAAAAACAATCCAAATAACAATGATGCAACTATTAAATACTGTTTCCATGATAATGGTTTAGTATTAAGATCTTGTTCATTTTCTTTCATTCTAGTTCCTCCTAAATGAAATAAAGCATAAATTAAAATTGATAAAAAACTCTGGTCATTATTAAGGGAATAAAAAAGCACCCTTGAAATAAATCAAGGGTGCTTTGGCACGGTACCACCTAAATTACTGCTTTGGTTACTTAAAATAACTGCAGTCGCTTCACGTACGGCAAATATGCGATACGCTAACACGATAATGGGTGTCACCAATTATAGCTACTTCATTCACTACATAGCTCAAAGTTACTTTCAACTTGCCATCACGGTCCATTCACAGCTATAGGACTCTCTTTGACGCTACCTGCAAGTTTACTTATCTTTTCATCGCTTTATCAATATTAATAACATTTTAATCAATGTCTTATTTCATGTCAACAAAAATTTGAAAAGTTTTGTGTGAGCCAATTGGCAAAACGTTTAGCACTTATTGGTTCACCATAATTTAGCATAGCAATTCCATAATTGGGCTTAATAGCATATTTTAAAGGAACACTAACAATTGTTTCATCATGATAAGCATTGACAAAATCTGCCCAAATGCCAATTCCCAGCCCTGCTTTAACCATCAAATAAGCACTTAAAATATTATTGGCATATGCAATATTAACATTTTCATTCATGGCAATAATATATTTCTGTAAAGCATTTTGTGACGGTGGACACCACTTACTATCAGAAAAAACTAACCTAAAATTGCTTAATCCTGAAATTTTAAAGCAGTTCTGTTTATCAAAAACAGGCTTATAAAAGTTAACACAATACTGCCCCGTAACTAGATTTATATACTTAACGTTTTCCATTTTGGCTATGATATCCGGCATCGTAAATATAATGTCACAATCACCATTAATTAGTCTGTCTTTTAATTCATTGTGTGCGTAATTTTCTAAAAAAATAGATAAGGCATTTTCTTTATGAGTTCTTTCATAATATTTAATTATCTTTGGTAATATTGAAATTTCATATGGCGTTCCGCTATAACCGATAGTTAAATTATTTCTTTTTTTAGCTGCAGCTGATTTTGCCTTTTGTACCGACTTATCATAAACGCTTAATAGCGGTTTTATAGAATAGTAAAACTCTTTGCCACTCTCTGTTAAATCCACTTGCTTTCTGCTTCTTTTAAATAATAAAAAGTCAAGCTCTTTTTCCATTGATGAAATTATTTGTGATACTGCTGATTGTGAAAGGTTCATTTCAATGGCCGTTCGAGAAAAATTTAAAGTCTCCGCTAAATTTACGAATACTTCTAAGTGTTCAAGATTCATTTTTTATTCTCTTTCTTTAATAAGTGAAACTGATAATCAATCATATTTTAGATTATTTGTAAACAAATGAACAATGTTATATTTAATTTTGTAGATATTAGCTTAAATAGATTATTGAAAGGGGTTATTTAAAGTGAAAAATCTAACATCAGGTACTTATCAAGTTGTTGCTCATGAATATGAAAATGAGCAAATGCCAATAAAGGTAGAAATAAGTAATAACAAAATTAGTAAAATTATGACTCAAAAAGCAATGATTCCAGGAAGTTTGGAAGAAACAGTATTTACAAAAATTCCTAAGGAAATTATAAATGAGCAGAGCTTATCAGTTGATGCTATCTCAGGAGCGACACATTCAGTTAACGGTTTACTAGATGCAGTCGAAAAGGTAATTGAGCAAGCTGGAGGAAATCCCCAAGATTTTAAAACTGAAGCTGATCAAAAAGTTGTACCACTAGAGGTAAACACAAAAAAGCGTTTAGATAATAGCTATTCATTTTGGCGAAAAAAGCCAAATCATATTATTAAAGAATATAGTACGGACTTTTTAATTGTCGGTGCCGGCATATCTGGATTAGCTGCTGCAGTTCAAGCTCGCCAACTCAAAATGGATACAATTGTTATTGACAAAAATGGTTTTGTAGCTGGAAACGGTGGCGGCGTTGAAGGTATTTTTGGAATTAATACTAAAATGCAACAAGCAGCGGGCATACACGCTGAAAAAGAAGACATAATTGCCAAAGAAGCTGAACTGGGACAATATAGAGCTGATGGTTCGTTTTGGGTTGATTTAATCAATAATTCTGCTGCTAATATCGATTGGCTGGTTAATCTGGGAGTGCAGTTGACAAAGGTTGACGATTATCATGGTACTTGCATGTTTCCTACTTTTCATTGGTTTAAAGGTGGTTTTGCATCTGTTGGATACGTGCCTTATATGAAAAAGAAGGCTGATGAGCTTAATGTAAAATTTCTGCTGGAAACATCAGCTACGAGCATTATTGAAAAAAACGGGTCTATTAAAGGAGTATATGCCAAAACACCAAATGGATATATAAAAATCAATGCAAAGGCAACCCTATTGGCTACTGGAGGTGTTGGTCATAACCCTGATCTTTTGGAACAACAGGGTTGGTCAACAAAGAATATTCATTACTGTTCAATGCCTAGCAACACTGGTGATGGTTACCAAATGGCTATGTCAGTCGGTGCAAAAGACATGCTAAAAGAATCACCAGAATTCATGATGAACTATATTCAAGCTTTCCCACATGAAGGAGTTCATTTGTATCTAGATCCAATAAACGGATTTATGTCTTTGCCATCAGGAGGACCGGTAATTTTTGTCAATCAAGATGGTAGACGTTTTGTAAATGAAAATGTTAAAAAATATAATTTGCTTTATCAAAGAATGGCAATTAAAGCTACCAAAGTATCATATGAAATATTTACACAAGAAATTTTTGATAAACTAACCCAGAATGTTGCAAAAGCCGATGAAATTTTAGCTAAAGCACTAAAAGAAAACGAAGGTAATTCATTATTTAAAGCAAATTCAATAGCAGAATTAGCTGAAAAAGTAAATCTTCCTTCAGATGTATTAGTAAAAACAGTGAATGATTATAATTCGTTTTGTGACAATGGTAAAGACCTAGAGTTTAATAAAGATCAAGATATGCTTATTTCGATGAAAGAAGGCCCGTATTATATTGCTCGATTAGATCCTTCCAACTTGATTGGTCTAGGAGGCATTGGTTCTAACAGAAAATTCGAAGTCATAAACAATGATTTTGAAAAAATTCCTGGTTTATATGCTTCCGGTATGGATTCAACCATGCAGTATAGAGATGTTTACACAATAACTTTAGGTGGTTCAGCCTGTGCACACAACGTCAATTCAGGACGCCAAGCAGCTAAAAACGCAGAGAAATATATCCAAAATCTTTAAAAATATCTACAGAATAAGTCTGGAAAAAAAGTATTTCCAGACAAAAAAAGACGTTGAATTCAACGCCTTTTTTCGTATAAATTTTGTCTTAGACTTGATATTATTTACCAAGCTCAAATAGATCGGAGACCAATTTAAATGCGCCAAAATTATACCACAGGTCAGAGTGCTTTAGTATACTCTATTAAACTTTA
This sequence comes from uncultured Lactobacillus sp., assembly GCA_946482425.1. The sequence goes on along the minus strand of CAMLRO010000023.1, from coordinate 12,446 downwards.
TTATTTCTCAGGGTCAATCTAGACAATTTTTGACCCATGAAGTTGATTAACATGCAATGCTTCAGCTATTTCATCCCTATTTTTAGTCGTAATACCGCCACCTGGTAAAATTTCTATCTTTCCGTTTGACCAGTCAAGGATCTGCTTAAGGTGAGTAATTGTGGCTTCAATGGGAAATTTCAAATCTCCCCCATGTGTCAAAATCCTTGCTACTTTTTGCTCAATTAGCCAGTTTAGTTCATCTCTTTGTCTTGTTTCAGATATTTGGTCAAAAGCCATATGCATCACCACAGTAAGATTTAAGGAATGAGCTAAAACAATTAATTGTTCCATTTGAGCTCGATTTAACTGATTCTGATCAGTTAAACAGCCAAAAGCGACTCCTCGAGCGCCTAATTTAGCAGCAACAGCCATATCATCAGCCATAATCGCAATTTCATCTTCATTATAAATAAAATTGCCGCCTCTAGGTCTAATCATCACAATTACTGGAATTTTTACCCTGTTAGCATAAATTATTGACCTTTTTATGACACCAAATGTTGGTGTAGTTCCACCTAATGAAAGGTCGTTGTTCAATTCTATCCTGTCAGCACCATTTTCAATAACATGCGGAATATTAGTAAAATTCTCTACACATACTTCTTTAAGCATCAAAAAACCATCTCTTAAAATTTTTCACCGACTGGAGCATTGATTTCTTTTTGATAATTATCCAGCCATGTTTGCGATATAGGCTCAATTTGGGTTTTATTGTTTTTACCAGGATTAGCCATTAAAATCTTTGCATCCTGGTCATTACAGGCAACGCAAAATGGAAATTCAACATTGGTTGCTACTCCCCATTCACCTTTGTTATTTAAGGCGATTAAAGAAATTTCTCCTACCTGACCATAGCGGTGTTTTAAATCATGGCAAAAAGGATAAAGCGCAGCATCACAAGCTTGCTGTGGAGACATACCTTCTGACATTTTTCGCACAATTTCATATGAAAGGCACCCTTTCATTATATCTTCACCTAAACCAGTGGCTGCAGCTGCACCAATATTGCTATCTGCATAAAAACCTGACCCTGACAAAGGCGAATCACCAATGCGACCCTCTTTTTTCATAAATAAACCTGAAGTTGAAGTGGCTGCAGCCATTGAATTATTTTGATCAAGTGTTATTGCCCCAACAGTATCATGACCATCATAAGGGTGCAGTCCAGGCTGAGCCTGCTCTTTGACTTTTTCTTGCCAAATTGCCTTTGCTCTTTCTGTCAGCATATTGGTCATTTCAAAACCATTTTTCATCGCAAACTTCGTAGCTCCTTCTCCTACTAAAAAGCTGTTAGTCTTATTTAAACTTAACTTTCTAGCTACTGAAACAGCGTGTTTGACATTTTCAATTGCTGCTACTGAGCCTTGAGCCAAGGTATCTCCATTCATAAAAGCCGCGTCCATTTGGACGACACCATTCTCATTCGGCAAACCGCCATAACCTACAGATTTATATAAGGGATATGATTCTACTTCCATAATCAAATTTTCAACAGCATCACCAGCATTTGCGCCTTTTTTAAGCAGATTACCGGCCTTTACCAGCCCATCATATGACATACTCCAAGTAGATATTGCAGCCCAATTTTTCATTCTGTTCGTCCTTTTTCTTAAATATAGTAATAATATTAAACTAGAGCCGCTCAACTAACAACTACCTAACGCTAAAAATTTAGAGAATAACAAAAAGGCCTTGAGTCAAGATCAAAGCCCTTTTGATTACCACATGCCGATAACTTTAGTCCAAACCAGACCGCCGCCTAACCAGATAATGTTAAGTACAACACCAATTATGGCGCTTAGTTTCCACCAATCTTTGTTAGAAACGTAGCCTGTTGAAGAAAGCAAAGCGGCAGGACCTGCCGAATAGCTTGAAGTTGACAAGTATAAAGAACCGTCTAAAGCTAGCATTAACGCTGCCATCATAGGTGGCACTCCGGCACCGATCGCAATTGAGAGAAATCCTGCATATAGAGCAGAAATTTGTGTAGAAACACTTGGGAATAAATAATGGAGGTAAAAGTAAACCAAGAATAAGATTACCAGTACTAAAACCCAATTCATACCATGAAGTGCACTACCTAAAGTCTTTGAGAACCAAGGGAAAAAGCCCAAAGTCATTAATTTTTGAGACATCAACATGATAATTGAAAGCCAAGTTAAGATGTTCCAAGCAAAACTTTGACCTAAAATATCCTTAACATTGATGACGCCAAATACCAATAGTAATGCAACTGCAATAAAGCTGACTAAAGTAGCGTCAATGCCAAACTTAGAACCTATTAGCCATAATGCAACTGACAGGACAAAAACCACACCCATAATTTTTTCTGCAGCTGTCATTTTGCCTAATTCTTGTAATTTTTTGTTTGCCCAAGCATGAGCATTAGGTGTTTCTTTGATCTTAGGCGGGTAAATTTTATATAGAATAAAAGGTACTAATATTAAGGAAATTATGCCCGGTACGATTGCAGCTACGAACCATTGCATCCAGGAAATAGTAACGTTTTGGGTCTTTGCTATTCCTAATGCCACCATGTTACCGGCTAAACCAGTTAGAAACATGGTGGATGTAACGATGTTAACTTCGTATTCTGTAAAGACAAGGAATGAACCCATGTCACGCTCAGTTCCCTTTTTAGGATCTGAACCCATTTCTCTTGATAAGTTATCAATAATTGGGTACATAATACCGTTAACACGAGCGTTGTTACTTGGGATACCGATTGCCAAAACAGTTTCCACTAACGATAAGGCATAAGCCAAACCTAAAGTTCTCTTGCCAAAAGTTTTGACAAAGAAGTAGGCAATTCTTTTACCAAGACCTGATTTAATAAAGCCGGCCGCCATAAACATACACATAGCGACCATCCATGCCGTGGAATTACCAAAACCGGCAGTGACTTCTTCCATCTTAAAAATACCGGTTAATGTAGCAATCACCACCGCTATTATTGTAGTTGCCATCATTGGTAATGGTTTAGTTACACAAGCAATTATAGTTGCAATAAATATGGCGAATAGGTGCCAAGCTTGAACGTTAATTGCCGCTGGTTTTAATGGAGTTAACAGCCATAAGCCAATGCCAATAGCTAGTGGTAAAACCCACTTTTTCCATTGTATTTTATCTAACATTTCTTTATTCTCCTTTAGAGCTATTTTGTGCTTTCTTAATCGCCGCATTCACGGCTTCCTTTAAAGCATTAGTTGTGGTAGAAGCTCCTGAAACTGCATCAACATCCGTAGAATTATTGCTTACCATTTCCTGGGGTATACGGTCAATGGCTACAGCTCCAATTCCTTCCGTTTCATGATTTTCCAGTACTTCGATTTTTTTGATTTTATTATCAAAATAAGTAACACGAACCAAAATCCTGCCGCCAATACCTGCTTCAGAAGATCCTAGAAACTGATTTTGTCCCAGCTCAATTTGATCGTCCTTTTCTCCATCCAAAAGATCATTAATTCGCGGTAATTTCTCCGTTAAATTAATCGAATCCTCAATTGGCTCTAACTTGGCAGCATTTTCTCCAGCAATTTTGCCAAAAATCAAGCATTCAGCTAAGTTGCCACCGCCCTGGTAACGATTGACGCACATTCCGCCAAGCTCACCAGCTGTGTAGAGGCGTTTGATTGGTTGATCGTTGACATCAAGTACACGGGCAAACTCATCATGTTCTGGTCCACCTTGGGTATTAAGCACTGCGGGAGCCAATTTAACTGCATGGACGTCATCTTTTAAATCGAAACTAGTCATTGACTCAGGTGCACGACCAAATTCCAAATCCTTGCCGTTAGTGGCAAACTCGTTAAATTGCAAAACAGTATTTTTCAGATTTGCGGCTGGTACATTCATCGTTTGGGCTAATTCAGTCAGTGAACCTGCACTAACAACCTTGTCAAAGAACTTACCGTACTTGAGCTTTCCTTGCTTTTGTTCTAAGACAAACTTTTGATATTGCTGATTATCAAAGACTAGCCATGCATTGTCGTAAGCGTGAGGCAATAAATAGTCCCCGTGTTCAGCTATATGACCATGTCTGAATTTAGCGTCTTCGCGCATAAAGCGGGTGCCGTCGTCTGCCACCGCAAAAATTGCACCTGATTTGACATTTTGCCAACCGCTAACCTGCCGACCACGCTCATTTTCACCTTCAGCAATTACATAGCTGGGAACGATGCCTAATGACTCATAATTGCTCATGTGCCACATTTTTGCTCCAACTTCTGCAGTCATTTTAATCCCGTCACCCTTATTATAGAGAGTGCCCAGCGGGGTTAATTTAGTGACGTGCAGGTAATCCTGCTGCATCTGCTTATTATTTTCAAAGCCACCTGTAGCAACAATTACTCCTTTGCGAGCATGAATATAATATTGTTTCTTGTTACGATTAATAATTACTCCAGCTATTTCACCAGTTGTCTCGTCCTGCAATAAATGTTCTGCTTTAGAATTAAGCCAGACATCAATGTTGGCAGCATTTTTGACGACTTGAGCACGAATTACTTTCCATAATTCAGCATCAAAGTCTTGATTATGAACCAGGGCAAAATCAAAGGTTTCAGAGCCGCGATATTCAGGATACTCACATAAATTCTTTTTCTTTGCTAAATGGTCACCCGGTTGATTATCACGTGACCAGATAAAAGGATCAATACCAAAATACTTTTTAAAATATTGCGGCATATTAACAAAGCCATCAAGATAAGCAGCCATTGTTTTCTGATCAAAATTATATGGCGCTGCCAGCTGCTCATAATATTCAGCAATCTTCTTTCTATCATGTGCCATAGCAACATGCTGTGCTGAATAACGGGTGTTACCACCCTCATGACCATAAGGAGCAGCGTCAACTAATAAGACTTGAGCACCATTTTCTGCAGCAAAACGAGCTGCCGTGCCTCCGGCTCCACCGAAACCTAAAACGACTACATCATACACACCATTCCACTTAGTTTTTTCGTTGATTTTCATTTTTGCACTTCTTTACTGCTTTTCAGCGTTCTCAATTGCTTGGTTGACCGCTTCTTTAAAAGCAGCACTAGTTGTACTTGCGCCACTGACCGCATCAACCTCTGTAGTTTGCTTTTCGATCATTTCATTAGTTAGAATGGGAATTGCTTTACCTCCCAAATAAGGAGTTTCTTTTTCTTGCAGTGTTTCAATGTGGGAAATCTTATCACCTGACATCGTAACGCGCACCACAATTGGGACATCATTAATGCCATTTTCACTAATTCCAATTCCCTGATTAGGTCCAGCTTCAAAATCAGTTGAAGAAGCATGGGCGTCAGATTTTAGATCAGGGTTTTTTGAAGCACCTGTAACTACATCAACTTCAGCCATTTTTCTTTTTGGCCACGCAGCATTTTCTCCTGCAATTTTGCCAGAAATTAACAAATCAGCAATACTGTTTGCACCAACATATTTGGTAGCAAAAATATCTCCTAATTCACCAGCTTCATATAAATGAGGAATAACATTATTCTCCATGTCTAAAACTTCGCAATTTTCATTACGACGAGCGCCACCATGTGTATGCAGAATGTTGTGGCGAATTGGGATAGCATAATATGGACCTGCGCCAAAAGCACGCATTGTTTCAATTTTACGATTTAAAAACATATCGCGCTTTTTTTCATTGACTAAAAAGTTAAAATCACTGACAGCTTCAGCCAATTTTGGTGCGGCAATCTTGTCAGCTAATTCGGCAATAGTTTCAGCTTTTATTGCATAGGTGATCAGGCTCTTAATTTGTTCGGCCTTATCTGAATCATCATGAGCTAGTTGCTCAAATTGCCTTTGATCCATGATGATATGTGGATGATTTTGGTTAGGCTGCATAATCCAGTTGCCGTGGTTATATTTGTAACCATGACGGTCTTCTTCGTCTTCACGGTAATACCGGGTGCCGTCATCGCCAGCAACGAAAATACTGCCATTAAACAAGTTCTTCCAGTTGATCATATAGGCAAATTTTTCTCTTGGCTGACCTTCTCTTAAAGAAAAACCATGTGAATCATAGTTGGACATATGCCACAGTCTAGCGCCAGCTTCAACTGCCAAATCAATTCCTTTACCTTGATTATATAAAGTACCAATTGGAGCTAAAGAACCTTGACCTAAAAATGTTTGAACCATATCTTGGTTATTTTCAAAGCCACCACATGATAGAACTACACCATTTCTGGCAGCCACATTTCTATTTATACCTTGATGTTTAATTTGCACACCTAAAATGGTTTTAGTGTTGGGGTCCTGAATTAAATGTTGTGCAGGACTTTCAAACCAAACATCAATTTTGTCTAAACGCTCGTAAACTTTTTTACGTAATAATTTCCAGAATCCGCCATTATACATACCAGCAGTCATGCTTTGTGAGCGCATTGTTTCTGCATGCTTGTATTCTGGATATTCTCCTTGAGGTCTTCTGCCGGTGTATTGTGCTTCAATGCCAAAATATTTTTGAGAGTACTCCTTCATCTTCAAAACATTATTGACAAAAGCGTCTAAATCTTTTGGATCATACTTAAAGGGATAATAAGTTTGCTTATAATATTCACGCAGATCAGCAAAATTATCGCTCCAAGCAAAAGCACCACCAGCATACCTGGTATTGCCACCTTCATGACCTTCAGGAGCTGAGTCAATGAGCAGAACGTGCGCATTATTATCTGCTGCGAATCTTGCTGCACCGGCTCCAGCTCCGCCGAATCCGACTACAATTACGTCGTAAACGGCGTCCCATTTGAGAGTTGAATCGTAGATCAAATTTTTCACCATCACTTTCTTATAAACTATTCTTAACCTAAATATATCTTGACCAACTTTTTAAGTCTAATTAAATTTTTTAGAAAAATAATTTAGTTTCATAATACAAAAATCTATTACAGCAACTTGTTGTTGTACATTAAAGTTAAATTTAATATAATTTAATTAGATATATTTATAAATTTTATTTATTTAGGAAGTACTCATGAATGAAAAAGACTTATTATATTTTTGTAAATTAGTCGAAACTGGTAACTATACGACCACAGCAGCATTTTTTGATGTTACCCAGCCCACAATTTCCATGGCAGTGAAGCGGCTGGCAGATAAGTTCGATGATCCACTAATATTGCAAAAAAATCGCAAAAGTAAAATAACTTTGACCGATGCCGGCGACTTACTTTATAAAAGAGCAAAAATTCTATTGCAAGATATCGCCAGTATCAATTATGATGTGATGCATGCCAGTGACAAAAAAATTCGGCTTGCCTTTTCTGGGGAAGCCGGTAGTCTTTACATCGCCGATATTATTCAAAAATTTTATCAAGCAAATATTGCCAATCTAATTGAATCTAGAATTGAAAGATCGGCTAACGCATTTTCTGACTTAACCGACGGCACCGTCGATGTAGCAATATATTCCTGGATGGTTCCTATAAATGACCCCGAATATTTTATTCATAACTTGCAAAGAACTGAACTAGTCATTATTACCAGTACGAGCGACAAGTGGCGGGATGTCCATCAAATTAGTGCATCCGACTTGCGCAACCGCAAGTTTGTCGCTCGCAAAAGAGGCTATTTAACCAGAGAATGTTTGGAACAGGAAGCGAAGTTAGGTGATTTTACGCCACAGATTTCATACACTGCTACTACAATGAGAATGATGATTGAATTAGTTAAACGCAATGTAGGAATTGCTCTTGCCATGGAAAGCAGCTTAAAAGAGGTTTCTGATATTCACGTCATTCGGTTAAAACCGGGACAAAAATTGTGGGCCTACATGCAGATAGCAATGAGAAAAAGCTTCATACCTAACAAGTATCAGCGCAAAGGGATCGAAATACTGCGACATTTTAAACCAGATGAATATCAATAATTTTGGGCAAACAAAAAGACTCACGTCCTGTTAACGTGAGCCTTTTTCATTAGACAATCACATTGAATAATAATGCTGCAATTACTCCACCTAAAAGTGGTCCAAAGACTGGCACCCAACTATAAGCCCAATCTGAACCGCCTTTATTGGCAATTGGCATAAATTGGTGAGCAAGTCTTGGTCCTAAATCACGAGCTGGATTAATAGCGATACCAGTTGGTCCTCCCAAGGACAAACAAATCGCTGTGATCAAAAATCCTGCCAGTAATGGATTGAGACCCGATGCCAATTTAGTATTAGTTAGTCCGAGCAAGCCGAAAACCAAAACAAATGTAGCAATCATTTCTGTAAAGAAATTCCACGTATAGTTTCTAATTGCTGGTGTAGTTGCAAAAGAACCTAGAATGCCTTCTTGATCAGTTGTTTCTTCCCAGTGAGGAAAATAAGTTAACCAAACTAAGATACCGCCGATAAAGCCACCGGCAGTCTGTGCCAGCATATATGGCAAAACTGAAGACCAAGGCAATTTATTTGCAATAGCCATTCCTAATGAAACCGCTGGATTAAAGTGTCCCGGACAAAGCCAACTAACACAAAATACACCGAAAGTTACAGCGAAACCCCAACCAAAAGAAATAACGATCCAGCCGCTGCCTTTTGCTTTTGACTTGTTCAAATTGACACCAGCACAAACGCCATCTCCAAGCAATACTAAGATGATAGTTCCGATGAACTCTCCCACTAATTGCATTGATAAGCTATTATTCATTTTTTAAAATCTCCTACTTCGATTATTAGGTTAAATAAACCTAAAATAATGTTTAGTAGCAAATTACTCCCAAACAAAATATATTATAAAATCTTACTTATGTAAACCCTTTCTTTAAATAAAATGGTGAATGCAATCCTTTTTTGATAATTGTTATTTAATATTCCTGCTTTTAGCATATTTGTATTCTGCTTCTTAAAAATTGCCACTATATTTTTGCATCTGTTATTTTTATTAAAAAAGTAAACTATGAAATTTTGATATGACCCAAAAATTAGGACAAAGCCGAATATTATATTGTTTTAAACCTATTTTTTTATTTTTAAGCACTCAAGCTGTTTTTCTATTTCAGATAAATTAACTCCGGCTTCAATCAGAGTGGCTGCTGTATATGCCCCTTCGATGAAGGCAACATCATATAAGTGAATTTTTTTGGAAGTCATTTCAGTAGCTAATTCAATATTCATTTTGGCACTGCCTAAATCATAAAAAGCCAAAATTTCATCGGCTTTATTGTCAGAAAAAGCCTGCAAAACCTTGTCCATGCTAGTCCCTATATCTTCTTCATTTGTTCCGCCAGCAGTTGTGATTGATACATCTTTTGCAACTTGATCTAAAAGTTTAGTCAATCCAGTAGGTATTTCAGGAACATGTGATACTAACGTAATGCCTAAACCCATAGTATACCTTTAGTTTCTAGTAAAGCTTCAAAGAGATAGCCACTAGATTGCGAGCCGGGATCAACATGACCTTTTGATCTCTCTCCTAAATATGAAGCACGACCCTTTTTAGCAATCAAATCTTTAGTTGCAGTTACAGCAGAATCAATTTTTTCTTGAGTTAAATTATGCGCTTTTACTTCAGGTACGAGTACTGACCAAACATCAACCATCGTTTTGTCTCCTGGTTCAGCACCGCCACGTTTTTTAATACCAGCTAAAGCAGCGTCCAGTAATTCACCAATGTCATCGCTAGTAGCGCTTTTCTTGGCCATTTCTAAAAAAGCGGTGCCATACAGCGGGCCTGAAGCTCCACCAACCGTCGAAATTAGAGTCATGGCAATTTGCTTGAATACGTCAGTGATAGTTTCAGGTTTAGTGGAAAGTTTTTGACTAACCGCGATCATCCCGCGACTCATGTTAAAGCCATGGTCACCATCACCGATGGCTGTATCAAGGTCACTTAAATATTGCTTATTTTGTTCGATTTTGGCAGAAAAATTATTCATCCAGTCAATTAAATTGTTTACAGTCAATCCCATATTATTCTTCCCTTCTTTTACCAAGCAATGGTTTCAACGGGCTGATTAAGGTACTTGAGCCATTTTTCATCAGCTATTTCAAAAAATGTGAGCGAAATACCGGCCATATCCAATGATGTCATGTAATTACCAACTTTCATGAAAGCTGGTTTAACATCAAACTCCGCCAATTTATCAAGCAAGTCATTGCTAAAAATGTATTGTTCCATTAATGGAGTTGCACCCATGCCATTAACCAATACCGCATATTTCTTGTTGTGGTCCAAATGCATTTCATCATTTAATTTACCTACCAATTCAGAAACCAAGTCTTTAGCAGGCTTAATTTTTTCACGGCGGTAGCCAGGCTCTGAGTGAATGCCTACGCCATATTCAATTTCATCATCTTTTAAAACAAAACCAGGTTTGCCTGTTTCAGGATTGGTAGCAGCTGATAAGGCTACCGCAATTGTTTTAATATTAGGCAAAACTTTTTTAGCTGCTGCAGCAATTTCGTCTAAACTTGCACCATTTTGAGCCATGGCGCCAAGTATCTTATGCATAAACAAAGTACCGGCTACACCACGTCTACCTTGCGTAAAAGTACTGTTTTCAACAGCTATATCATCGTCAACCACAATTGATTTAACTTTGATGTTGTCCATATCAGCCATATCTTTTGCCATATCAAAGTTCATGACGTCTCCAGAATAATTTTTAATTACTAAAAAGACACCTTGACCTTGGTCAACTGCTTTGATTGCTGCGTATATTTGATCCGGCGTTGGGGATGTAAACACTTCTCCACAAACAGCTGCACTTAACATCCCTTTACCCACAAAACCAGCATGAGTAGGTTCGTGGCCAGAACCTCCCCCACTGACAATACCTACCTTACCAGTCATAGATTCTTTATCTGCTCTCATCACAGCCTCAGCATCTTCTATTTTTGTTATAAATTGTGGATAAGATCTCACCATACCTTTAACCATTTCTGGTACAACATTAGCAGGATCATTAATAATTTTTTTCATGTAATTAGCTCCTTCAGTAAATAAATGTAACGCTTACATAACTATTATACCAAGTAACCTTTATTTAAACCATTTGTGTTGCAATAAATTGAATATTTTGTTCAAAATAAAAAACTTTAGCTAGCATCATTAAAATACAGCTGATAGCTAAAGTCTTTGGTTCTTATACTTAAAATCTTATCTTCTTACTACTTTGTATCTATTTGATCTATCATCGTCTGGTTCTTCAGCAGCATGACCGCAGGCAACAATAACACAGGTTTCAAAATTCTGCGGAAGACCTAACTTTTCTTCCAAGTTTTTAGCAGAATTGAGCACGCTTGCTGCATTCATTAGATAAACCGAACCCAAGTTGAGTTCTGCCGCCTCTACCATTATGTTTTCTGCAGCAACAGAAGCGTCTCTTTCACCAAACTCATTGTTCTTTTTGACATTAATGACAAATAATAAAGGAGCATTATAGCAAGCGTTACTTGTAACTTGTTCTATTTGTGATAATAATTTTTCATCTTCAACCACTGTCATCTGCATCACATCAGTTTGATGCATGCCACAAGGAGATGCTTGAAAAGCATTGATCAACTTATCAATATCATCTTGAGCAACTTTTTCAGTCGTATATTTTCTGACAGCTACTCTCTTTAAAACAGGATCAGTCATTTGTATGCCTCCTAAGAAAAACAAAACCGCAATTATTTAATGACTGCTTTACCAGTCTTATGAACTAAATCAGACCATTTTAAAAACTGTGTTTCAGATATTCCTACTAACTTTTTACCTTTAATCTTCTTAGTACTATATACAAAAACTGTTGTACCTTTTTTAACGTATGAATATTTATTTCCTTTTACCAGAAGCTTGCCTTTGCTATCGTAAACTTTAGCATTGCGTTTTACTTTATAGCTGGCAACTTTAAAAAGCTTTACATTACCTGGCTTTACGTATTCTTTCTTCTTAGTTTTCTTACCATTTAATGATATTTGCAAGTAACTCTTATTTTTAACTGTGGTAAAACCCGTAACTGAAAGAATTGTTCCTTTTTTCAGTTTTTTGTTTTTAATTCTTTTACCCTTACTGTCATATATATAGGCATTTCTCTTTAATTTGACAGTTTTGCCTAAATATTTTATTGCATTATTTGAATTAGTATTATTTTTCTTGGGCTTCTTTGTCGTATCTGTTGTAGAAGGCTTATTTGTACTGTTAGTTGTATTGGATTGTTCATTATTGGTTTTACTTTGATCGGTAGTATTTGACGTATTCGAATCTCCTTTTGTAGTATTAGAAGTTGTATTATTAGTCTGACTTTGATTAGTTGAATTTGCATCAGTTTCTGCAGCCAAAACTGGTTTAGTGGTACTTAATCCCAAAGTCAAAGATGCAATTCCAGCTAGACTTAACAAAAGTTTTTTCTTCATTTTGACACCTCATTATTGAAAAACTTATTTATATACATTCTACTACTTTGAATAAATAATTTCTTTTACAAAA
>CAMLRO010000022.1 GCA_946482425.1 uncultured Lactobacillus sp. | reverse complement strand
GGGCGACAAAAGTTTTTTCCCCAATTCCAGATACTTGTTTAAGTTCCTCTATGGACTTAAATTGACCGTTTTTTTGACGATAAGCAATAATTTGCTGTGCTTTTTTCTCTCCAATACCATTAAGTTGCTGTAATTGTGCTACATCTGCGGTATTAATATTTACTTTGTTGCTGGTAGTCGTTTGATCAGCTTTGTTATCACTATTTTCAGCAGAAACCGAGCCAGAAGAAGTAGATGAAACTGACTCTACTACTTGTTCTGCTTTAATTTTTTCACCTTTATAAGGAATATGAATTTTATCCTGGTCTTTTAATATCAAAGCTCGGTTAACCCTTTTCAACTGAGCGTTGCTTTTAATACCTCCTGCTGCAGCGATTAGCTCATTTAATCTTGCACCATTTTTAAGTGTGTACACTCCTTGATGATTAACGGCACCTGATATATCACAAGTGACATTTTTGGGCTTAGCTGCAGCGATTTCTTCTGTTTTTGTTTTCTCCGAATTTGTTTTGTCTAACAAATTGTCAGTATTGTCTTTTTCACTTTGCAAAAGCTCAGTATTTTCATCGTCAAAATCATTAATATTTTCATTAGATTCTGATTTTTTAATTTCAAACACAAAAACAACCATTAAACATGCTAATCCAGTGAAAAAATACGTTTTATGCTTATCAATAAAAGTTTTTAATTTTTCCCAATCCATGTTTTCAACTCCTATTTTTAAGTACGTAAAAAAGCCCAAAAACATTTGGACTTTTTTGATATTTATCAATAATTTTTTTGTAAATAATGGAGTGCATCCTCAAACGTGCGCACAGGAACAATTTTCATCTTTGTTCCAATTTGCTTGGCCGTCTTTTTAGCAACCAAATAATTACTTGCACTTTTTTTCATTCCTGCCGTATCAGTAGGTGCAAAAAAGACCTCAGCACCAGCACGATCAGCAGCCACAACTTTTTTATCAACGCCACCAATCATACCCACTTTGCCTGATGGACTGATTGTTCCAGTTCCAGCAATCTTATGGCCTTTAGCTAGGTGCTTGCCTGAAAATACTTCATAACTAGTCAAAGTGAACATTAATCCGGCTGATGGTCCCCCTATTGCACCGGCGTTAATTGTAACTTTTGGCTTTGTCTCAACCTGTATATGTTCTACCAGCTGTATTCCAATGCCAGGTTTGCCTGTTCCCTCAACCTTAACAATTTTTCCTTTAAAATTGATTTTTTTTTGTTCTCGCAAGACATTAATTTTCGTTTTAGAGCCTATTCTCTTTTTTTGAAAATAACTGATCATTTCTTCTGTAGAGTGAAATTGATGACCGTCAGCGCCTAAGACAGTATCTCCTACTTGCAATTTGCCATTAAAGCTTGAACCTTTTTGCACCTGCATAACGTAAACACCTTTATAGTGGAGTTTAGGCTTTAGTCCCGCCTTTTTGGCCGCATAATAAATTGCATTTTGTTGACTAGTTTGCATATACCAATTTTGTAATTCTTGGTATTGACTGCTGTTTGAACCACCCAACAACTCAGTTTTTGGAATACGACTAGCATGCTTTTGAGTAAAACTGAAAAGATATTCCCATACTGTTGCCGGCTGACTTGTTTCACTGACTGTCACTAAATAAAAATTACTTGGCGGCTTAACCTTACTTTTTACAAATTGACCAATTGAAACAGCACTGCCTGGCATTTCAATATAATAATTGGTTGGCCAGTTTAAGCCAATAAAAACCAGAAAAAATGCCAAAATAATAAATAGCCATTTTCGAGCTTTTGAAAACTTCTTGAGTGGTTTCTTTTCATTATTCATGTTTGTTATAACCTATTTTTTCTTTTAAAGCCTGTGCTGCTTTAGTCGGCAAAAAACTAGCAAAATCACCATTAAACTGCGCAATTTCTTTTATAATACTGGACGCAACAAAGCTATTTTCTGGCTCAGTAAAAAGCAAAACGGTACTTATGTCACTTGCCATTTTTTTATTCATTTCTGCAATCTGCTGTTCAAATAAAAAGTCTGTGGTATTTCTTACGCCACGTATAATTGTATTTGCTCCCAAATCGCGTGCAACATTAACAGTAAGCTGGTCAGGCTTTAGCAGCACTTGAACATTTTTCAGATCTTTGACGGCATCATTAATCAAGTCTTCTCTTTCTTCATTTGTGAAAAGATATTTTTTTGCCGTATTGACCATGACCACTACGTAAACTTTATCAAATATCGCAGCAGCCTGATTAATTATATCAACGTGACCGTTAGTGATGGGATCAAAACTCCCTGGAAATATTGCTACACTCATTAGTATTCCTTTCGATAAAAACGAACGATGGTTTTACCCAGGTGCTTTTCTTTAATTAGCCGAAAATTACTGCTTGTTTTTAAAACCGTTTGATCATCAGTTTCAGCCACTACTACTGCCCCATTATTCAATAACTCCAGGTCAACCATTTTTGCCATATCTGCCGCAATTTTTTGCTTGGCATAAGGTGGGTCTAAGAAAACAAGATCAAATTTCTGCTTTTCTTTGGCAAATTTACTTAAAGCCGCATTACTCGGCATTTTATAGACTGCAAAACGTTCAGGCTCCTTTGTTAAAGCCACATTCTTGCGAATAACGTTAACGGCCTGATAATTAATGTCAACTATAACTGCGTGAGAGCATCCTCGAGAAACAGCCTCAATTGCCAGAGCGCCACTTCCCCCATATAGATCTAAAACTGCTCCACCATTAAAAAATTGACCTAACGAATTAAACAGAGATTCTTTAACCTTGTCACTTGTTGGTCTTGTAATTTGGCTTTTAAGAGTAAATAAATTGCGTTTAGCATACTTTCCGGAAATAATTCTCATAATAGCTGTTCAGTATCTTCCTGACGTTCTTGTAATGTTTTTTCGGCTTCTTGGGCTAATTCTGTAATTTGCTTTTCAATATGATCGCTTGAGAGATCGATTTGATTCCGATTTGATTTTTCTACTTTTTCAACAAAATCAAGTGAATTCAAATCTTGGCAAACTTGTTCAATGTCTTTTTTATTGACATATAAAATACAATAAGCAAATTTCTTAGAAAAATAAACAATATCGCCATATCGTCGCAATTTATATTGATCACTAATTGAATTCAAATAAACAGTCAGACTTTGCCTTTGAATAATATTTTTATTAGCTAAATCTTTTTCAACGCCCATTTGCAAACCTTTCTTCATTTTTAATTCGTTCATTTGCTGAAATATTCAACACAATTCCGATAGCAGCTGACAAAATTATTAAAGATGATCCACCATAAGAAATAAACGGTAGCGTGACCCCAGTTATAGGCAATAAGCCAAGCACAGCACCCACATTAAAAACTGTCTGGGTAAAAATAATTGTCGTTACCCCAAAACATACTAAGGCATTGAATTGGGAACTGGCATGAATACCAACTTCCATAATACTCCATATTAAATAAAAAATTAGACCTATTACTACTAGAGCACCAATAACCCCTATTTCTTCTGCAATTACTGCTAAAATGAAATCCGTATAAGGCTCGGGCAGATAGCCTCTTTTTTGCATGCTATTACCCAGACCTACACCAAATAAACCGCCATTATGAATAGCGTAGTATGAGTTAACCAGTTGTGCTCCTCCCTTTTGCTCCAGTTCAAACGGATGAAGAAAAGAAAGAAAGCGACGATACTGATACTTATTTTGCAGAAATTCAGGATTCCATTTGATAATCAGAAAGACCAGCAGGTAAACTCCAACGGCTATTCCAATAAGACATAAAACTGCGTTTTTAGCGGGTACACCAGAAACTGAGAACATGACGATGACAATCATTGCTAAAACAGCGGTTCCGCCAAAATCAGGCTCAAGGATAACCAAAAACATCATAAAAGCAGCTAAAATTGCAGGTCTGGACAAGTTTTGAATAATTTGGCCTTTGTTAAAAGAACCATCATGACGATCTAAAAAATAAGCCAAATAAATTATCAAGGATAATTTGGCAATTTCCAGTGGCTGAATCTTAATTATTTTTAAATCAATCCAACCTACAGAGCCATTGACCGCAGCAGCAGAGCCTTTGAAAATTTTTAGACAAATTAAATAAAAAAGTAATAAAATACTGATCCCGAGAAACCAAACAACAAACTTCCGACTCTTGAAAATATCAAGTTTTAAAAAAAAGCAGAGAGCACCAAAAACAAAAACTGCAAAAAAAGCGTACACGGCTTGGCGTTTACCGTAAAATGCCGGATTAAAGCCATTCACCAGCAAAATATCCGAGCTAGCAGAATAGACCATCACTATTCCAAAGACCACTAACAGGATATAGGGTAAGAAAATATTGTAATTTAAATGGTGAAGTTTTTGCCGCACAAGCCGACCTCTCCTTCTATAATAAATTAACCTTTATTATAAGCATTATAAAACAAAAAGAGCACCACTTCATCAGTGAGTGCCCTTCTTAAAAAATTTATTTATTTCTTATTACGTCTTTTATCGGCTTTTTGTCTCTCAGAAGTGTTCAGAATTTTCTTTCTTAATCTGATTGAATCAGGAGTTACTTCACAATATTCATCATCATTTAAGAATTCAATAGCTTCTTCAAGAGTTAAAGTCTTAGGAGTTCTAATTGCAGCAGCGTGATCTTTCCCAGCAGCACGAGTATTAGTCAGGTTTTTACCTTTGATAACATTAACTGCGATATCACGGTCACGAGAGGATTGACCGACAATCATTCCTTCATAAACTTCGACTCCAGCACCAATAAACAATTCACCACGTTGCTCAACTGTTTGCAAAGAATATGTGGTTGATTTACCCTGGCTAATGGAAACTAAAGCACCATTTTGCCTTCCCGGTTCCCAGTTCTTAACAACGGGCTTATATGAATCAAAACTATGATTCATAATGCCGTAGCCACCAGTTTGGGACATAAATTCATTGTTATAGCCAATTAAGCCACGAGAAGGAACTAGGAAGTCAAGCCGAGTTTGATTGTTACCGGTAGATGCCATGTTCTTCATTTCGCCTTTTCTCTGAGAAAGTGAATCGATGACAGAACCAACATATTCATCAGGAGTATCCACTTGAACAGCTTCAAATGGTTCACACATTTTACCATCAATTTCACGGTAGATAACTTTTGGTCTTGATAATTGCAGTTCAAAACCTTCACGCCGCATTTCTTCAACCAAAATTGAAAGGTGAAGCTCACCACGACCTGAAACTGTCCAAGCATTTAATTGGTCGGTTGGATCAACTTTCAATGAAACATCGGTTCTGGTTTGCTTAATTAAGCGATCTTCCAACTTCTTTGGTGTTACTTTATCACCTTCGCGACCAGCAAAAGGTGAATCGTTAGCGACAAAATCCATTTGCAGTGTAGGTGGATCAATCTTAAGGAGAGGCAAAGCTTCAGGATTTTCAGCTGAAGCAATAGTTTCACCAACAAAAATATCATTAATCCCACTAATGGCAATGATATCGCCTGCTTTAGCTTCCGTAATCTCGTTACGCTTTAAGCCAAAGAAACCGAACAGTTTGGTAACTCTAAAGTTTTGGGTAGATCCGTCACGTTTCATAACAGTGATATTATCGCCAACTTTAACTCGCCCGCGATAAATACGACCAACACCTATACGGCCAACATAGTCATCCCAGTCAAGCATCGTAATTTGGAATTGCAAAGGCTCATCCGAATTATCAATTGGTGCAGGAATTGATTTAATAATCGTGTCAAAAATAGGGTTCATAGTTTCTTCCTGCTTTGACGGATCAGGATCATAAGAGGAGGTACCATTTAAAGCAGATGCATAAACTACTGGGAAGTCAAGCTGCTCATCGTTTGCTCCTAATTCAATAAATAATTCCAGCACTTCGTCAAGAACTT
Organism: uncultured Lactobacillus sp.; assembly: GCA_946482425.1. The sequence goes on along the minus strand of CAMLRO010000022.1, from coordinate 12,848 downwards.
CTTTAGGACGAGCACCAGGACGGTCAATCTTGTTGATAACGACAATTGGCTTAACTCCTGCTTCTAATGCCTTTTTAAGTACGAAACGAGTTTGTGGCATAGTGCCTTCATAAGCATCAACCAATAATAAAGCACCGTCGACCATATGCATGATTCTTTCAACTTCGCCACCGAAATCGGCATGTCCTGGAGTATCCAGAATATTAATGGTTGTATCACCATATTTAACCGCAGTGTTTTTAGATAAAATAGTTATACCACGTTCACGCTCAATATCATTTGAATCCATCGCACGATCTTCCAAAGACATATGTTCAGGGAGAGTGTCGGATTGTTTCAACAATTGGTTAACCAAAGTAGTTTTACCATGGTCAACGTGCGCTATGATAGCTATATTTCTAATATCGTTTCTTCTTTTTTCTGACAAAAGTATTCCTCCTCCACTCCTCAATAAAAAAACTGTGACGTGGTCACAGTTTCGGCGGCACGTCAAAAACATGCTGATCGAAGTGTTTCATATCTGTATATTTACGCTCATTGATTTTACCACCTAACTGTTTAAGGGTCAACGTTTATCCCTCTTTTTCAAATTAAAAATTTAGTATAGAATAAAAAGCAGACAAATTAGTTTATTTTATGTTACAAATATAACTATAAACTTTTATGAAAGAGTGAATGTAATTGATTTTAATGAAAGATATTACCCGTGACGGTAACCCAGTATTGCGCAAAGTAGCTAAACCATTGACTTTTCCTTTAAACGAACATTATCAAAATTTGGCAAAAGAAATGATGGAATATCTAGTTAACTCGCAAGATCCTAAAATTGCAGAAAAGCACCAATTGCGTGCCGGAGTTGGTTTGGCCGCACCACAGGTTGGTGAAAGCGTTCAAATGGCCTCATTACTGGTTCCAAATGACAAAGGTGATATTGTTTTTAAGGAAACTATTGTTAATCCTGAAATTTTATCTGAATCAGTCAAGCAAGCTTGCTTAAGTGAAGGTGAAGGATGCCTGAGTGTTGATAAAGTAATTGATGGTTATGTGCCACGACCTGACAAATTAAAAATTCATTACTATACTGTCTCCGGTGAAGAAAAGACCATTCGCTTAAAAGACTACCCAGCTATTGTTGCATCCCATGAAATCGAACACTTACGGGGACATCTTTTTTATGATCGTATCAATAAGCAGAACCCATTTAAATTAGATGAAGATACAGTAATAATTTATTAATTTTAGTAAAAAGATTTTTAGCCGTCATTTTATTGCTTTGACGGTTTTTTTAATAAAGCTGGCAAAACTTGATTCTATACTTGTTTTTGCATGTATGGTAGAATTTTACTAGCTATTGGAAGCTTTAATGCTGTCCAAAATTAGAACGTTTTATTAACTGAATAAGGAGAATACAAATATGATCTACAAAGTTTTGTATCAAAAAGACAAGGTTGTCAACCCTAGACGGGAAACAACCCGAACTCTTTACCTTGAGGCCGACAACATGGTGGCCGCAAGAACAATGGTTGAGGAAAATACCCCCTATAATATTGAACTCATCCAAGAATTGGCTGGCAATTCGCTAACTTACGAAAAAGAGCATGCCGATTTTAAATTAACCACTTTTGAGAGTAAGAAGTAGTCTCTGTGCGTATTAAAAATAATGAAGTTGCTGTAGTTGCAATCGGGGGGTTGCACGAAATTGGCAAAAATATGTACTGTGTACAATACCAAGATGAAATCATCATTATGGATTGTGGTATTAAATTTCCTGAAGATGATCTTCTTGGTATTAATTATGTGATTTCAGATTATTCTTATTTAATAAAAAACCGCAAAAAAATTAAAGCTTTAGTTGTTAGTCACGGACACGAAGACCACATTGGCGGGATCCCCTTCTTACTAGAAAAGATCCCTGAAATTCCAGTTTACGCCACCCCATTTGCTTTAGCTTTAATTAAAGGTAAGCTTGAAGAGCATGGTATTTTAAGAACGACTGAGCTTCATGAAGAACATGAAGATACTGTACTGAAATTTAAGAAATTGACGGTTACCTTTTTCAGAACCACTCACTCTATTCCTGATACATTGGGTATAGCTGTTCATACACCACTAGGTGCAGTCGTTTTCACTGGTGATTTTAAATTCGATTTAACTCCGGTTATGAATCAACCAGCTCCAAACTTCCAGAGAATAGCAAAATTGGGCAACGATGGCGTTTTAGCACTACTATCTGATTCAACCAATGCTGAAGTCAGCCAGTTTACTAAATCCGAACGGTTCGTTGCTAAATCTTTACACGACATTATTACCGGAATACACGGAAGAATAATTTTTGCCACTTTTGCATCTAACTTGTACCGTGTTTCAACTGCCATTGAAGCAGCTATTGACACTGGAAGAAAAGTTGCTATTTTTGGTCGTAGTATGGAAAATGGTGTGCAAAACGGGATTGATTTAGGTTATCTCAATGTTCCTGATGGTTTGATTGTAGATGCTAATGAAATTAACCATACACCAGCAGAACAAGTAATGATTTTATGTACCGGTTCTCAAGGTGAACCTTTAGCCGCCCTTTCTCGCATTGCCAACGGAACACACCGGCAAATTAGTTTACAACCAGGCGACACAGTAATTTTTTCATCGAACCCAATTCCTGGAAATACATTAAGCGTTAACCACTTAATCAACAAGTTAATGGAAGGCGGCGCAAATGTTGTTCATGGCAGAATAAACAACGTTCATACTTCTGGACATGGCGGTCAGGAAGAACTTAAAATGATGGTTCGTTTGACCAAGCCGAAGTACATGATCCCTGTTCACGGTGAATACCGCATGCAAGTCATTCATACTGAATTAGCACAAGCAGCAGGCGTCCCTGCAGAAAATACTTTTGTCCTTGAAAACGGTGAAGTAGTTTGTTTTGGTCCTGAAGGATCAAGAATAGCCGGACATATTCCTGCGGGTGATGTCTATGTTGATACTTCAGGTACAGCTGATGTTGGCAATGTTGTGGTTCATGACCGTCAAGTCTTGTCTGAAGATGGATTAGTGGTTGTAGTGGCAACGGTTGATTACAAACATAAACGGGTTTTGGCTGGTCCAGATGTTTTAAGTCGTGGATTTGTCTATATGCGTGAATCAACCGAATTAATTAATCAGGCCCAAAAGCATATTTATCACATTATCAAATCTGAGATGGACAAGGTAGATCATCCTAAAGATAGTGTGATCCGTCATGCAATAGTTGATAATCTTTCAGACTTTTTATATTCAAAAACCAAGAGACGGCCAATGATCTTACCAATGTTAGTTGAAAAAAAATAGTAAAAGCCCGTTTTGAGGGGCTTTTTATGTAACGAATGAAATTATATGGATAATAAATTAAAAATACATCTTTTAGTCAATGAAGTAGCTGGTAACGGTCGTGCTAAAAAAGTGCTTGAGCAGACAACTTCTTTGTTAATCAACCAAAATATTAACTTTGACCTGCAAAAAAGTAATTATGCTGGTGAAGCCATTCGTCTCGCCCAACATTATGGCAATCAACACCATTTGCCAAATGAAATTTTATTAGTGATTGGTGGCGATGGCTCACTAAATGAAGTGTTAAATGGGATTAAACGCTCGGAAAATCCTAGTACTCCTATTGCATACTTACCAGCAGGCACTGGCAATGATTTTGCCCGTGCCGCTGATCTGACCTCTGATCCTAAAGTATTACTAGATCACTTTAAGGAAAATTTTGAGCCAGATGAGATAGACTGTGGCTCATTTACCCTACCCAAAATAACAGCTGAACAAAAATATTATTTTGCTAATAGTTTTGGGGTTGGTTTTGATGCTTTTGTTAACCATAATAGCAATATTTCCAAGCTTAAAAAGCTATTAAACCATCTTAGCGAGGGAAAATTTATTTATGGCCTTAACGTTGTGGCGAGTGTGACTAAACAAGATACTTTCGGAGTTGAAATTGAACGAAATGGTCAAAAAATCTACTTTGATGATGCTTTTATGGTTACTACAACTAATCACCCGTTTTTAGGTGGTGGCCTTCCCCTCTTGCCCAGTGCCAAAATTGATAGTCACAAAATTGACACTGTCGTAGTAGAAAAATTTAGTTTAGGCAAACTGGTAAAGTTATTTATTAACTTATTAAAAGATGGCTCACACGTTAATGATCCACAATTTCATTATTTTGAAGCTGACAAAATTAAGGTTACTACCATGAAAAAAGAATATGCTCAAGTAGACGGAGAGGAAATTAAGCCAAACCTTTTTAATATTGAGTTTTCTGTCTCGAGCTTTAACCTTTTACGCTAATCATAAGAATTAAAATTTTTTTATTATAATAATTTAACAAACCAAGCAAGAGATGACTTGGTTTTTTTGTATCTGAATTACATAATTAATTCACTTTTGTTAGTAAAAACAGATATATTAAAATAATTTACTAAAAGTTAATTTTTATTTATTATATTTAAAATTTAACTTTAATATGATATTATTGAAATTGTTACATCATTATAAATTAGTACTCATAAGGGATGAAAAATCATGAAAAAAGCAAATGTTTTAAGCTCAATTGGTATTTTGGCGGCCACAACCCTAACTCTTACGGCATGTGGTAAAAGTAACAATAATCAGGAAAATAATGCAAAAGAAGCAAGCAAGTTTCCTGCAAAAATGCCTGATAAGCCAATTAAACGGGGTGGTACAGTGAGAGTAGCACTGCAGACCGATACACCTTTTACAGGTATCTTTTCTGATCAATTACAAGTAACTGCAACTGATGCTGACCTTTCCTCCCCTGGATCTGAATCCCTATTTGATACAGATGATAACTACCGTTTCACTAATAAAGGACCTGCAACTTTGAAAATCAATCAAAAGAATAAAACTATTACGATTGAGGTTAAAAAGGGAGTAAGGTGGTCTGATGGTCAACAGGTAACAGCTAAGGATGTAGAATATCCCTATGAAATATTATCTAATAAAGGCACCGATTCTCAAAGATATTCCAGCCAGTTTGAACTTATTAAAGGCTTAAAAGAATATCACGAAGGAAAAGCTAAGTCTATTTCAGGCATTGAAATGCCTGATGGTGAAAATGGCAGAAAAGTCATTTTGCACTTTAAACAATTAAAACCAGGGATGTACAATAGTGGAAATGGCTATTTTTCAGAATATACAGCTCCTTATCATTACTTAAAAGACGTCCCTTTTAACAAATTACAGTCATCTAATAAGATTAGGAAAAAGCCTTTGTATTTCGGAGCCTATAAGTTAGAAAAATTAGTTCGTGGACAATCAGCTGTTTGGGTGCCAAACAAATATTATTGGCGCGGTAAACCCAAACTGGATAAAATTATTTATCAGGTGATTTCTCCTAACTCATCATCGCAATCAATAAAGAGTCATAAATTCGATGTCGTTAATGTTGTAAATTCCCAATGGGATGAAGTGAAGCATACTAAAAAAGTTAAGTTCATAGCAGAAATCCCTCTTTCATACTGGTTCATTGGCTTTAAATTAGGTAAATGGGATGCCAAACACAATAAGAGCATTATGAATCATAATAGCAAAATGAACAATACATCTTTACGCAAAGCAATTGGTTATGCCATGAATGTTGATGAAGTTACCAAACATTATACCCACGGGCTAACTTTTCATATAACCACATTAATTCCACCTCAATTTGGTGACTACTTCAATAAAAATGTTAAGGGTTATGACTATAATTTAAAAAAGGCCAACGATATTCTTGATAAAGCCGGATATAAAAAGAAAGGCAAATGGCGTGTACAACCCAACGGCAAACCTTTAAAGATTACATTTATGGCCAAAGCTGGTGATCCAACACAAGGTCCAATTATACAAAATTATCTTCAGCAATGGCATAAAATAGGACTAAATGTTAATTTATTGAATGGTCGATTGACGGAAACAAATTCATTTTACGACAAACTTAACAAAGATGATCCGCAAGTCGATATGTTTGAAACCGGTTGGTATATGTCCACTGAGCCATCACAGGATGGAATGTACGGTGACAGCACCGCAGCCAACTATGATCGTTTCGTGACACCAGAAAATACTAAATTACTTAAGGAAATGGATTCACAAAAAGCTTTTGATCATAAATACCGTGTTAAAGTTTTTCATGACTGGCAACAGTATATTTTTGATAAAGCTTATATGATTCCAACAGTTAACTCATACAAAATTAGAGCAATCAACGACCACATTTCAGGTTATTCCCTTAAACCATCTGAAAATAATAATGGGCATGTTCTCTGGTATAAAGTAGGATACATTAAATAAATTTAAAAAGGATAATCAATAACTCAAGTTATTGATTATCCTTTTAATTTTTAAAATATTAACAAGCTATGGTATACATCAAAATAAACGTGTAATCTTTGTCAAAATAACTGTTTGTTTAATTATCTAGAAACAATTTTAAACTTATAACAATTGAAACTCATTCGCTCCAGTAATTGACTTAAATTACGCTTTTTAAAGCTTTCATCAGAGCTTAAAATCGAATAGTGACCACCTTTCATCGACTAAATTATCTTGAGTCAATTTAAAGCCATTATGCTTGTAAAATAATAATCTATTGATTCTCTGAGAATAATTCTTTGCTGTTTTTATAACTGGTTCAATGTCTAAAACAATTTCCTGATTTGGATGGTTTTGTTTCATCAAATTTAAAATCTGACTGCCATAGCCCTTGCCACGCCAGATTGAGGCAACTGCCAAATAACCAATATAAATAATTTTTTCTGCATAAGTCCAAAAAATTAAACCAATAAAATTATCATGGTCATAGACAGCCTGCAAATTAACTCTTTTCTGCAGTGCCATCGCTAGCAACCCAATAAATGGAAATCGTTCATTTTTGGGGAATGCACTCAAATATAATTTTTTTACTTTAAAATATCTCTTTGTTCCCCATTTAACATTTTTGAACGTTAAAATAAATATCACCTTTCTTTAACTTAAAAAGCATCAAACGAGCCGTTTTTGCGCTCTTTTTTTATACAATAATTGAAAATCAAAATACCAACTAAGAACCAAACGACATTTACTACTATAAATATTAACAGTTTTGGCAATGAAACTCCATGGCCCAGAAATATTTGCCGCACTATTTCCACACCACCGACATAGGGAATGAGCTCTTGAAACGCATTATATACTGGTAAATAAACATTTGACAACATTAATAATAAAGCCTGCAGTATAGTAGCCCACTGACCCATTCTTTTAAATCTAATTGAACCAGAAGCAAAAATCATTCCGATGCCAAACATTCCTAAATTGGAAATTAAAGAAAATACAAAGGTCAATAACAAAGCTTTTAATAATTCAACTACCGTGAATATTGAAAAAAATGAAGCTACAAAGCCTATGATTAAAAGATAGATCCAAACAAATAAGTTTTCTGCCAAAGTTTCGATAAAGTACAGAACCCATAAAGGAAAGATAGACTGAGTTTCACTTTCAAGCAGACCAGTTTGTTCATCAGTCTCCACCCCATTACTACATTCACCTAATGAAGAGATACCAATACTCCAAAACAAAAAGCCGACAATAGTAAATAGAACACCCTGCTTGGTACCATAAGCTTGGCCCAATTGAGCAGGCTGGGTGAAAAGGACAACAATTAAAAATGCACCGGCATATAAAACTAGCGAACTAATAGCTGAATTAACATAGCGAACTTGCAATTTTAGCTGTAAATATAATTGCACCCAGAAAATATTAAATAGCTCTTTAACTTTTTTCATTTTGCTTCCTACCTTTACTTATAAATTTCACGGTATTCAGAAATCAGATCATTTTCAGCCATTTTATTTCCAATATTTTCCGCTATTTGCCCATCCTTTAAAAACAAATAATGATCAACAACTCCAGAAAGCATTTGAGTGTCGTGCGATGAAATAAAAATAGTATTCCCATATTTATTTTTTAAATCCAGAATAAAGGACGCTAAATCTTCTTGTGCAGCTATGTCAAGACCGTTTGAGGGCTCGTCCAAGAGTAAAATCTCTGTTTCCATTGCTGCTCCCACCAAGATAGCAGCCTTTTTCTTCAAGCCAGTAGACAAATTTTGAAAATAAGTAGCAAGTTCATTTGAAAAATTGAAATCCTGCGCCATTTTTCGAATGTTGTTTTCTGTCTTTTTTATACTAATTCCTTTAAGTGAAGAAAAATACATACCGTTTTCAAGAGTATTTAGTCTGTACATGAGGCCTCTTTCACCTGACGCCACAAAACTAGTATGCAAGCTAGCCCATTTAACATACGGTTCATTAGCCTGGTCATTTTTGATCAAACCCGCGGTTGGTTCCAATACCCCTGCAAGCAACCTTAACATGGTTGACTTGCCCACACCGTTAGGCCCTACCAAACCAATTACTGCTGGTTCTAAAGGAATTTTAAAATTTAGGTTATAAAATACAGGCTTCTTACCGTAATTTTTCTTTACCTTATCAAAGATAATTGCCATAGGCTCTTCTTCCTTTTATTTAAAATGATACCAATAATTTAATCATTATTTTTTAAAATTAGCAATAAAAAATAGTATTTAGTGATAGCTTTTTAATTAAGATATGAAACTTTTACTGCTAATTGTCCTAATTGCATAATGTTTTCAGCCAAAGTTTGCTCATCACTTTTACAGCTGATCACTCCATTTTCGACATTAAAAGAAAAGCCGCTAGCTGTGACTAAATCTTCGCTGGCAGCAATCAAATCCTCGTCACTTGCGCTAGGATCTAATTTAAAAAGAGTCCGACCATCATCAGTAACATTATAGGTTGCAAACCCAGTTTTTTCGATAAAGCAATATACAGCTTCGTCAAATGAATCTTTAAAAATAGTTTCAATTTCAAGAGTATCTGGACCAAAATTTAAAATATGAGTGTTAGTGGTAATCCATTTTACAATTTCTTTTTGCAAATTAATATAAGATTGTTCCTTTTTTATCTTTGCCATTGTTTAAAAAAGTCCCTTAATTTGTTCTTGCTGTTAATTTAATATCTTGCATCCCAATCATAGGATCAATTCGACCTGAATAAATCAATTCCGGTGTTAAGATATGATCCTGACTTAGATCTTCGAGCCTATCAGAATTTGCTTCTTCTGGCTCACTTTTACCAGGAATTTTTTCTGAGTCATCTTTATTTGGCACATTTAGTATTTTTTGTAATTTAACAGTTAATCCTGTCTGACGATCATTACCAGAAGTATTAAAAGCCATTTCATAAGCGCGAGGATCACCAATTAAAACCAAATTTTGCTCTGCGCGAGTAACAGCAGTGTACAATAAGTTACGTTTAAGCATGACATAGTTTTGCATAGTCAAACTCAAAATAACTAACGGGAATTCAGAGCCTTGAGCTTTGTGAATGGTAATTGCGTATGCTCTGGTTAAATCAAACAGATCTTTTTTACTGAAGGTTATTTCTCTGTCATCAAAATCAGCCACCATGCATTTTTGAGAATTATCATTATCAATTGCTAGGATTTTACCGATTTGACCATTATAGATATCTTTTTCTGGATTATTTTGCAATTGCAAAATGCGGTCACCAATGCGAAAAATTTCGTCGTGCACCTCTAAAGTTTTACTATTTTCTTTAGGTGGATTAATAATTTCTTGAATAATATTATTCAAATTGTTAACCCCACCATCGCCCTGGTACATTGCTCCTAGTACTTGAACGTCATCCGGATTAAAGCCCTTTGCCAAAGCACGCTGGACTATTTGACTGACAACATGGGAAACTTCATGCGGTGGACATGAAATAAATGAGTAGTTTTTCGTCTTTTTAAATAATTCCTGGGGATTCTTTCCTTCATTAATATCGTGCGCCAACGTAATAATGCTGGAATCGTCTCCTTGACGGTGAATTTGCTTAAGAACGGTAGTAGGAAAGGCCTGTGATTTGATTAAATCAGCAAATACATTTCCGGCACCAACTGATGGCAGCTGATCCTTATCACCTACGAAAACTATGTGCTTAGTTTCATTGATGCTGGAAACCAGTTGCCTAAACAAAAACATATCTACCATCGACATTTCATCAATAATTAAAATTTCACCATTTAATTCATTCAGATCAGTTGCATCATTTTCACCAATCCCTAAACCCAGCAACCGATGGATAGTTTTAGCTGTAATCCCAGTAATTTCTTCCATTCTCTTGGCCGCACGACCAGTCGGTGCAGCAAGTAAAAATGGTGGGTCTGTACTATAAAGAGACGATGATGGTATTTCTGCTAGCTCTTTCAGTGCTAACAAAATACCGTTAATGATAGTAGTTTTGCCAGTTCCGGGGCCACCAGTTAAAATTGAAATTGGATTCGTCAGTGCGTTTTTAATCGCTGCTTTCTGTGTGTTATCATAGTGAATTTTCAACTTGGTTTCAGCGTGAGTTATTGCAAGATTTAATTCTTTTTCATTGTAACTTGAACTCTTTTGCTTTTTTTCCACCAAGTTTTTCATTGCGTTGGCAATATCAGTTTCAGTTTCATAAATTTCCTGTAAAGCCGCATTTTCTCCCATTACCACAACTTTACCTTGATGCTGGAGATTATTAACGCAAGTTGCTATCGTATCGTACTCATTAATTTGCAGTAGCTTGCTCGCTTCTTGCAATAGCTGCTCAAGTTTGACGTAAGTATTGCCTTCTTTAGCTACTTCATCAAGTAAAATTTGAAAAACAGCGCCATTAACTCTTTTGGGATCATCGAGTGCCATTCCCAATTTACTGCCGATTCGATCAGCACTCTTAAAAGCATAGCCTGTAACTTCCGCAATAGAGGCATAGGGATCCTCTTCAAGTTTGGCTAAAGTTTCACCATGATAAAGTTGATACAGTCTACTTGCTACTTTTTTGTTCAAGCCAAATTGAGCCAATTTTAATACAGTTTCAGAGTATGAATCCATTGAACTGACGCCGTTTAGCAAACTTTCTTTTTGCTTTTTTGAAAGAGACAAAGTGCCAATTTTTTCAGGCTTTTCCTTTAAAACTGTCAGTGCATCCATTCCCAAGTCTGAAATTATTGTATCAGCTGTTTTTTTGCCGATTCCGGGAAACTTACTCGAACTTAGAAAATTAATTAGGCTCCCCTTTTCATGAGGTAAAGCTAATTTATAATTATCGCAACGAAATTGCAGGCCAAATTTATTATGCACAATTAACCTTCCTGAAAAGGTATAAGTTGCACCAACTTGGACATCTCCAAAACTGCCGGTCACTTTAATATCTTCACGATCATATTTTTCTAATTTTCCAATTATGGCAACATCAAGTATTTTATAAAGGTCTTGATCGTTTTCAAAAACTATTCGGTTAATTTTACCAGTAAATTCAGTCATTTTTCTTTCTCGCATCATTCACTAATTTTAATATCGAAGCATATTTTTTTTGCTCTTGTGCAAAAATTTTAGGATCTTGTTTTTTGGACTTTGCCAGATATTTTTCAGCCTCTTGGCGATTTCTGGATAAAATTGTGATACCCAGCATGAAATTTATTTTGGCCGACCTCTTTTTAGGAGCTATTTTTTTATAAGCTGACTCTGCTTCTTGAGTTTTACCTAGGCTTAACCAAATATCCCCTATTAATTCCAAGACTTTTGCATCAACATTCTTAATTGTTAAAGCGTATGCCAATGCTTTTTGGTTTTGTCCAATTTTATAAAAAACAAGTGCTTTTTGGTATAAAACTAAATCGTCATTAGGAATTTGATTAAGTATATTTAATGCTGTATCAAATTTGCCCTGTAAATAATAGCAAACTGCCAAATCATAATCTAAATCTTGAGGATGAGTAACTAACTTTTGGGCTTTTTCTAATAGTTCAGTGGCTTGGTCACTGCTGCCTTGCTCTATTAAAAAGGTTGCTAATTCTAAATAGTTCTCACTATTATGTGGTTGTTCATCAATTTTCGTTATTAATTCATGTACCTTTTTGTTTACTGCTCTTGTTTTAGCAGTCTTTTCTCTTTTTTTTATCATAATGAATCCGAGTCTTCCATTTTCCTGTCCAAAAATTTCGTTTCATTCCATACCAGAGCTTTAAAGGTTTTACCACTATCTTTTGTTTCCAAAATAGTAAGACTGGTATTGCTTAAACCACCATTCTGGCGGATGTCTGGTAAAGGATAACCTAATAATCCACCCATAATCGCTCCCAAAGCTGCCCCATGGCTCACTGCTAAAACTTTGTCGTCTGGTTTAAATTGTAAGCCAACGTCTCGACCAAAGTCTTTGCCACGTGCAATTACCTCAGGATAATTTTCACCTCCGATGCTGTGGCCATCGTATTTATCAGGTTTATCCCAAATGTCAGTTACTTGCTCAGGATATCTGGCTTTGGCTTCAGTAAACGTAAGTCCTTCCATTTTCCCCAAATCAAATTCTCGCAAACGTTCATCTATTTTGACGGCAAAGGGATAACCCATTTCTTTAGCGAGTCTTTCTGCCGTCGTCTTGGCCCTTTTTAATGGACTTGAATAAATGCCAGCAAATTTAGTTTCACCTAAAAAACTGCTTAATTTTTGAATATCAATTAAGCTTTGCTTTAAAAGTGGCGAATCACCGTGAGCTCCTTGAAAGCGCTTCTGTAAGTTCCATTCTGTTTTACCATGTCTGATGAAATAAATCTGCATTCATTAAATACTCTTTTCCGTAACTGTTATTTTCTAGTTTATCATTTAATAGTTTAAAAGAAAAAAGAACACAAATAAAAAAAGAAAATGCACATAAACATTTTCTTTCAAGTTTCTATTAAACTAATTGAAGCTGACGATCATTTTGATAGGCACAATC
>CAMLRO010000021.1 GCA_946482425.1 uncultured Lactobacillus sp. | reverse complement strand
CTGATATTGCTTATAACGATTCAAAGACCTTTGCAAAATTAGCAGAAACTGCTAAAAAGGCTTTAAATTAACCAAAAATGGCGCTTATGGCGCCGTTTTTTTATGTCGAAATTTAGCACTTGCAGTAGATAATTTGGTATATTAAACTAGTGCAATGATAGATAAGAAGGAAATTGAATGTTATTCAGACCACACTATACAATTGACACGATTTATCATTTAGATATTAAAGTGCTAAAGCAAATAGGTATCAAAGCTGTATTTTCAGATCTAGACAATACTCTTTTAGCTTGGAATGAATTTGAAACTGCTGCAAAAATGAATAATCTCAATAAAAAACTAGCTCAAGCTAATATTAAATTAGTCGTGATTTCTAATAACAATGCGGAAAGAGTGGGCAAAGTTTTAAATCCTTATCACATTGACTTTGTAGCCAAATCGAAAAAGCCATTGCCCTTTGCCATAACTAAAAAGAGAAAGAGCATGGGGTTAAAAAAAGACCAGGTTATGATGGTTGGTGATCAGTTAATTACAGATATACAGGCAGGAAATTTGGCTGGTGTAGAATCTGTACTAGTAAAACCGCTTATTCAAACTGATAAGTGGAATACGCGTATTAATCGTTTTTTTGAGAAAATTATTTTTTTCTTTTTAAACCTTTCACACCCGGTTACATTTAAGGAGACATTAAAAAATGGATGACCAAATTATTTGTATTGGTTGCGGAGCAGTTCTTCAAGCTGATAATGCAGAAGAAGCAGGTTATTTGCCTGCCTCTCGTTTAAAACAGGCGCAAGAGAGTGGAGCTGACGGCAACGATATCTATTGTCAACGTTGTTTTCGTTTACGCCATTATAATGAAATCATGCCAGTCAAGGCTGACAATGATGATTTTTTAAAATTATTAAACTCCTTGTCAGAGAAGAAAGCCTTAATTGTAAATGTTGTAGACTTATTTGATTTCACTAACTCCTTGCTTTCTGCAATTAAACGCTTTATTGGAAAGAATGATTTTATTCTTGTTGGCAATAAATTTGATCTTTTCCCGCAAAATTCGCGTCAAAGCAAAATAAAGGATTGGATGCGACAAGAAGCCAATCGTATTGGTTTACATCCTAAAAAAATATTTCTGGTAAGTGCAAAAAGCAAGACTAATTTGCCAGAACTGATAGCGTATTTAGATCAAAACTCACATGATCAAGATGTTTATTTTGTAGGAACAACTAATGTAGGTAAATCCACTCTTCTTAATGCAATTATTGACCAGATGGGTGAAATTCAGAACTTGATTACCACTTCCCGTTTTCCGGGAACAACACTTGATAAAATTGAAATACCTCTGGCAAATGGTCATTTCTTAGTTGACACACCAGGTATAATAACGGAAAATCAACTGGCCACGCGTTTGAGTGCTCAGGAATTGAGCCTGATTTCACCACAAAAGCAGCTTAAACCCGTAACTTTTCAGCTTAATCCAGGTAACACATTATTTTTAGCTGGATTAGGCAGAGTAGACTTTTTAAAAGGGGAAAAAGCAAGTTTTACTGTTTATGCAGCACGGGGATTATATATTCACAGGACTAAAACGGAAAATGCTGATAGTTTCTATGCAAAACACCTTGGCGAATTACTTAATCCGCCATCACAAAATGCTGAGTTGCCGCCTTTAAAAGGACAGGAATATCATACTAAAGAAAAAAGTGATTTGCTCTTTGGTGGGATAGGTTTTGTTACCATTCCCGCAAATTGTTTGGTTAGAATATATACACCAGATAAAATTGGTTTAGGTATTAGACGTGCATTAATTTAGAGGATATAATGATTGCTATTGCTAAGAATTATCAAAAAACGCCAACTGTTGAAGTAGCCGAGGAGAAAATAGAGCCTAAAAAAGGCCGTCAAATCGGTATTTTTGGTGGAACATTTAATCCAATTCATTTAGGTCATTTAATAGTAGCGGAACAAGTATTGACTAAACTCCATCTTGATGAAGTTTGGTTTATTCCGACCAATGTTCCTCCTTTAAAGGATCAGCCAGTAGTTTCTGCCCAAGATCGTGCAAATATGCTTGAGTTGGGTACCCAAGATAACCCCCGGTTTCAAGTAAAATTATTTGAATTATATCGTGGAGGAGTTTCATATACAGTTGATACCTTAAGATATTTGCGTGAATCTCAACCCGAAAATCATTATTACTTGATTATGGGCAGCGATCAAGTTAATAATTTAGGTGAATGGAAAGAGCCTACTAAATTGGCTCAACTGGCAACTCTTGTTGGAGTTCAAAGAGCCGGATACCCCCAAAAAGCCAAATTGCCAATGATTTGGGTTGATGTTCCTGCCATTGCAATTAGTTCCAGCCTTGTGAGACAAACTATTGCAATTGGGGGCTCAATCAGATATTTAGTACCTGATACAGTGAGAAATTATATTCAGAAAAAAGGCTTATATCATGAATGATTTATTTTTCAAAAAGACTTATTCAACTTTATCTAGTGCTGAAATTGTGGCTAAGGAAAAAAGTAATATGACTGAAGACCGTTTCAAGCATTGTATTGGGGTTAGCAAAACTGCTCAAAAATTAGCCGAGCTAAACCAGTATGATATAGATAAAGCCGCATTAGCCGGATTTATACATGATTATGCAAAACAAGTTTCAGTTGAGGAATATCGTGAAGTTATTAAAACCAAGGGTTTTGATCAAGATCTGTTAAATTGGAATCGCAGCATTTGGCATGGTATTGTAGGTACATATTTTATCCAGAGAGATCTGAAAATTACTGATTCAGAAATTTTAACGGCAGTACGCAGGCATACAACAGCAGACGTTGAAATGACGACTTTAGATAAAATTGTATTTATGGCTGATTACATTGAACCCGGCAGGTCGTTTCTAGGAGTTGAAGAAGCGCGTAAAATAACTTATGCTAATCTTGATGAGGGAGTCGGCTATCAATTAGCACATACTCTTGAATTTTTAATTGAGAAAAGAAATAAAATTTATCCACGTACTTTAGACGCTTATAATGTTTGGGGTATTAAAGAATAAGGAGAAAAATTGACTAGTAAAGAAATTTTGGCTTTTACTCTAAAGGCAATTAGTGATCGTCATGGAGAAGATACTGCAGCTTACGATATGCAAGGTCACAGTATTTTAGCTGATTATTATGTTGTGACCAGTGCTGGTTCAAACAGACAATTACATGCGATAGCTAATGCTATCATTGATGAAGCTCACAAGGTTAATTATTATGATTATCGCGTTGAAGGCACGAGTGAATCAAATTGGCTTTTGCTCGATTTAGGCGATGTTGTTGTAAATGTTTTTACTGAAGATGCACGTGATTTTTACAATGTTGAAAAACTGTGGGTTAACGGTAAAAAATTAGAATTAAAGGAAGATTAGCTAACAATGAGTGTAGTAGGGATCATTGCGGAATACAATCCCTTCCATAGTGGGCATGAATTTTTAATGAATCAGGCTCGATATATTGCAGGCAGTAAGGACCCAATCATTGTTGTCATGTCAGGCAATTATGTTCAACGTGGGGAAATGGCAATTATGGATAAATGGTCTCGCACGCAAGCAGCGCTTGAAAGTGGAGCTGATTTAGTATTTGAACTGCCATTTTCCACTTCGGTTGAACCAGCTGATTTGTTTGCACTTGGCAGTATAGATCAATTGGTCAAAGTTGGCGTTACTGACTTAATTTTTGGTGTTGAAGATGCTACACAAAATTATGCTTATTTAGGTAGTAAGATTGCTGAAATCCCACAAAGTCATATGGACTTTAATGATTACAGTCAAACTTATTCAACCCAATATAACCAAATGGTAGCAAGAGAAGTTGGACATGAAGTTAGTGAGCCCAATGCGATTCTTGCTTTGGCTTATGCTGTTGCTAATCATAATCTGGGAACTCCCTTAGTTTTGCATCCAGTTAATAGGATTGGTGCCGGACATGACGATGTTTTGCAGAGCAACAAAGTTGTTCAAAGTGCCAGTGCAATTCGCAATATGATTCTCCATAATGAGACTAATTATACTTTAGAGCAATGGCTGCCTAAAAAAGAGGTACAGCTTTTATTCCAACAGAAAAATTATCCAAATTGGAATCTGCTGTTTCCCTTTTTGAAGTATAGGTTGGAATCTTCTTCAGTTTCAGAATTGAGAAGAATATACCAAATGAGTGAAGGTCTGGAGTATAAAATGAAACATGAAATTCATGCAGCACAAACCTTTACGGAATTTTTGCGAAGAGTTAAGTCAAAGCGTTATACATATTCGCGCTTGCGCCGTCTTAGCCTTTATACACTTTTAAATGTAACTCAGGAAGACATGATTGATAGCTTTAACTATGAATCGCTTCTACTTCTAGGCTACAGCAAACTTGGAAGAAAATATCTTAAAGAAATTAGGAAAAAAACATCTGCGAATATTATTTCGAAGGTTGATCAAAAAAATACTAAAAATGGTTCAATGAAATTACAATTACGGGTTGATCGCTTTTTTGAGCAACTTATGGCAGTTGATCAAAACTTTGGTCAACGTCCGCTGGAGGTCTAAATGTTAACTTTAAATTTTATTCAAATAAAAAATAGTAATGAACCTCTGACCCATATTGAATGCGAGCTTGAATTAACAGAGGAATTTATCAAGCGAAGTCATGGCTTAGTTTATCGAGTTGATAATGTGACCGTTTCAGGTGATGCATTTTACAATCAACCATATGTTACAGGAGACTTTCAAGTCCAAGCCAGTCTGATTGTTCCTTCTAGCCGTAGTTTGAATCCTGTTGAATATACAGAAAATTTTCGCTTTAGTGAGAATTATACGGATGTAGATGTGGCTAAAGAAGAAATTGCTGAAAGTGACATCCCAATCGTAAAAGTAAAAAACGAAGTTATTAACTTGCAAAAAGCAATTGAAGACAATATTTTACTGAATATTCCAACTACAATTTTGACTGCAGAAGAAAGAGAACAAAATATTTATCCTGAAGGAAAAGGTTGGGCTGTGATTTCAGAAGACGAGTTTGATAAGAAAGAAAAGGAGCAAATAAACCCTGCCTTTGCTAAATTAAAAGATTTATTTAAAGAAAATAATGAGAACCACAATTAGTTAAATAAGAATAATTAAATATAATTAGAAATCAGTATTGTTGAAATGCTGGTTTTTAATCTTGTTTTAAAAGCATTTTTAAAGTATGCTTTACTTGTTGACAAGAATTAAATTAAATTAATCAAAATTAAGTTTTAAAAGGATGACGAAAAATGGCAAGAATATTAATTGTTGAAGATGAAAAAAATTTGGCGCGTTTTGTGGAATTGGAATTAAAACATGAAAAATATGATACTGTGGTTGAAAGTAATGGTCGCAAGGCCTTAGATTTAGCTTTGAAAGAAGATTTTGATGCTATTCTGCTAGATCTTATGCTTCCTGATCTTAACGGTTTAGAAATTGCCCGTCGAGTTCGTCAAGTTAAGAGCACACCAATCATTATGATGACTGCACGCGATTCTGTTATTGACCGTGTTTCTGGTCTTGATCATGGTGCCGATGATTATATTGTTAAGCCATTTGCAATTGAAGAACTTTTAGCTCGCTTACGTGCAGTTTTACGTCGTGTCAAGATTGAAAAAGATGCTTCAGACGATTCAGTTGAGAAGAAAGTGGTTAAATTTAAAGACCTTACTATTGAAACTGCTAACAGAATTGTTCGTCGTGGCGATGGTAAAGCCGTTGATTTAACTAAGCGTGAATATAACTTGCTCATGACCTTGATTAAGAATAAGAATAACGTTGTTAGCCGTGATCAGTTGCTCGCAAAAATTTGGGGACCGGGCTCAAATATCGAAACTAACGTTGTCGAAGTTTATGTACGTTATTTACGCAATAAAATTGACGTTCCTGGCAAACAATCATATATCAAGACGGTTCGTGGAACTGGATACATGGTAAGAGATGAGGATGATGAAAAGAAGTAAAAATAGATCAAAAGAGACCAAGCACTCATCGCTTGTATTACGGTGGGTTAGTGTCGTTGCCTTGACGATTATGGTCTCTTTTATTGTTTTTTCCGTAATAATATATTCATTTGTTGGTCAGCAATCGATGGTCCAGCAAAAGCAAACATCAAATGAGATGGTAAGCAAACTCAATAGTAGTTTGAACAGAATTCCAAATCAATTAGAAATTGCAAATGTTGTTCCTGCATTAACACCATCGACCAGAGAAGTATTAAAAGGCAATCCTCCGATAGGTTCTGACGAACGCAAAAGCAGTGCATTTAATGACGACTTGTTGTCATCACTAACAAACCCCGATTTGAGCGTAGTCGTTTATAACCTTAGACAAGAGGATGTCTTTGATAATGGTGGCAAAATTTTACCTTTTAAAAAAATAAAAAGTGACTATGAGATGACTCGCGTTAATAAGAATCATAAACAAGAATTAATTACTTATCAAAAGGTTAGAGCTGCTCATTCAGGAAAAGTTACAGGATATATTGTTGTTGCCAATAAAATGACCTACTATAACGGGTTAATGAAAGACCTTTTAAAGTGGATGGTGAGAATTTCTTTAATTGCCATCGTATTTTTTACATTAGTAGCTTATATAATTGTTCGCGACATTGTTAAGCCTGTAAAAGAAATGTCCCGGGTTGCTATGGAAGTCAATGATAATCCTAATAGTACAGCCAGAATCAGGGATTTTCACCGCCATGATGAATTGCAAGAATTAGCAGTTTCTTTTAACCAAATGCTAGATCGGATGCAACGCTATATTGATCAGCAAAAAGAATTCGTGGGCGATGTGTCTCATGAGCTACGCACTCCTGTTGCGGTAATTGAAGGTCATTTAAACATGCTCAAACGCTGGGGTAAGGACGATCCGGAGATTTTGGAAGAATCAATAGATGCCTCTTTACAAGAAGCTAAAAGGATGCAACATTTAATTCAAGAAATGTTGGATTTAACACGTGCGGAACAAATTAATGTGCAGTATCCTAATGCAGTCACCAAGGTTTCAGATGTTCTAAAACGGGTCGTTGGTGATATGTCACTTGTTCACAAGGATTTTGCCATTAGGCTGGACATGGATGATTTGCCAAGTGCTACGGAAATCCAAATTTATCAAGGGCACCTTGAACAATTACTTGTTATTTTAATTGATAACGGTATTAAATATTCTACAGATCGCAAGGAAATTAACATATCAGCTGGCTTATCACAAGATGACGTGCATATTATAGTTCAAGATTTTGGTGAAGGTATTTCCGAAAAGGAACAAAGTAAAATTTTCAATAGATTTTACAGAGTTGATAAAGCAAGAACAAGGGAAAAGGGCGGTAACGGTTTAGGTTTATCAATCGCCCAAAAATTAGTTACTAGTTATCATGGAAAAATCAGTGTTGAATCTGTTGAAGGACAAGGTAGTCAGTTTATAATGCAATTTCCGGCACTTTCAAAGTCTCAATCCGAAAAACTGCATAAACGTGAACAAGCTGAAAAAGCAAAGAAAGATCAAAAAGAAACTAATTAAAAAAGACCTTTTAAGTCTATTGATTATTTGTTCAATGTAATCAAATATAGACTTAAAAGGTCTTTTTGCTTCTGAATTTATAAACCAACAACTAGTGTCGTTTTTGTTGTTTTCCTTTGTTACGATTACGTAACTTTTCGTGCAATTCTTTTGTTTGCTCAGACTGAACCGGAGAAGCCGTTTTAACATTAAGAAGCTCGTCTACTTTTTCTTTTGTTACTACTTCTTTGATAGGTTCACGTTTTAATTCTTCATCAACCTCTTTTTTAACTTTAGGCATAATAACGAAGGAAACGATCAGTTGCTGAATAACAGAGAAGATGTTACCAGCTGCCCAATATAAAGCAACCGACCCAGAAACCGAGAGGCAGATGAAGAGCGTCATAATAGGATTCATGAGCATCATTGACTGCATTTGCTTTTTTTGCTCCTGCGGTATGCCAACAAGTGAAAGGTAACCTTGTAAGAATGCAAAAATAGTTGCGATAACAGTTACCGATATGGATCTGCTACTTAATGAAATGCCAAAGAATGAAGAACTAGCCAAGCTTTGTGAGTACATCACTGCATCGTAAATTCCAATCATAATTGGAAACTGGATAATTAATGGCAAACACCCCATTCCACCTGTTAACGATAAGTGGTTACTGGAATATAGTTCACGCTGCCAGCCAGCCAATGTCATTTGTTGGTCCTGGTTGAGATCTTTGCGCTTCATAGTATCCTGGATTAGCTTCATCTGCGGTTGCAAGCGTGCCATTTTTTCTTGCTGGATAGTTGATTTCTTTTGTTGATTAAGCATTAAAGGCAAGAGAATCATTCTAACTACAAATGTCATTATGATAATGGCCCAGCCAGCCCCATTAGCTCCACCTATGAGGTTAGAGAAGTAAAGCATGATATTCTGCATCGGCTTACCAATAAACTTATAAATCGACCCGTATATAAAGCCTGTTGGCGGCTTATTAACTCCTCCATTTTGTGCACAAGCAGTCACAAATAACATGACTGCTATGCAAACAGTAATTAATCCGATATATTTGCGAAATTTTTTCATTCAATTCACCCAATTATTATTTTTTGCCAATAACTAATATAATACATGAAAACCACTCATTTTGCTTACTTTTGTTAGTTTTTCTTTTTTGATATTTGAAATGCGTGCAAATTGAGAAATATTCTTAGGCAATTCAGAACAAAATTGATTGACTCGGCTTAATTCAGCTTGTAAAGTAATTGTGACAGTTTCATCACTGTTATTGCGAACACTGCCAGTCATCCCCATTTTTTGAGCAAGGTTTAACACGCTCCAGCGAAAACCTACACCTTGAACGATACCTGAAACAGTTAACTGCCAAGTTTCTTTTGAATCATTGGTCGGATTGCTTTTTCTTTTGTTCATGTGCTTGTTAAAAAATCCCATAATAATCCTTCCTAGTCCTGCTTTCTTGATTTTAACATTTTATCAGCTTGAAATTAAAATAATATATTGATAAAGATGAAAGAAGAGATTTAGATGTCAGAACAAATAAGTTCCGTAAATAATAAGCTAATAAAAAATTTAACTAAATTAAAACAAAAAAAATATCGCCAAGAAAATTGCTTATATATGATTGAAGGCTTTCACTTGGTTACAGAGGCTTTCAAAGCAAAAAAAAGCTACGAGTATCTTTTAGGGACTGAGGAAGCTTTAGCTGAGATCAAAGATATTTTTCCCCAATTAGTGACAAGCAAAAAAACTGTCATAATCAATTTTTCCGTTGCTCACCATCTTGCAAGTACCAAAAATTCTCAAAATATTTTTATGGTATTAAAAATTAGTCAACCGCAAAATTACCATTTTAATTTTGGTAAGTGGGTATTGCTAGATCATCTGGCAGATCCTGGAAATGTGGGAACAATCATCAGAACTGCAGATGCAGCGGGATTTAATGGAGTCGTTTTATCCCCTGAAAGTGTTGACATCTATAATCCCAAGACGCAGCGCGCAATGCAGGGCAGTCAATTCCATATCAATGTAATTACTGAAAACTTATCAACGGTTATAAAAGAAATGCAGGATAATACAATACCAATTTATTCAAGTATGTTAGATAAAAATGCTAAGGAATTACCAGAATTTAAAAAAGTACCACAAGTTGGTATTGTTATTGGTAACGAAGCACATGGGGTTACTTCAGAAGTAGCAGAAATCTGTGATCAGAAATTATATATTCCTATCAAAGGTCAAGCCGAATCATTAAATGCTGCTGTGGCAGCAGGTATCATTATTTACTATTTCTCTTAACTCTTAATGCTTGTTTTTAGTAAGTATATTTAATATAATAAAAGGCGAAACAGACGCTTTCTTGTGGGAGGGACGGTATCATGCCTCAAGGTATTAAGGACAAAAATTGTGCTAATTGTGGTGCTCCTAATTATGAGTACTGTAAACATTTTATTAACGCATTTAAAATTATTGGTAAAAAGTGGAACGGTTTAATTATTAGTTCACTCTGTGCCGGAGATTATATGCGCTTTAAAGATTTAGCACAATGTGTGCTGCCTTGCTCTGACCGTGTTTTAGTTGAAAGATTAAAGGAATTAGAAAAAGAAGATATTGTTAACCGTTCAGTTGACGGTAAAACAAAAATTATTTCTTACAGTCTGACACAAAAGGGTGAAGAATTAAAGCCCGTTTTTGATCAAATTCATGGTTGGGCCGATAAATGGGTCTAATTTGTCTAATCCTCTTGCATGTTTTTTAAAAAAGATATATTCTATTAACTAATTACAAAGAGTAAGACTAGTAGCAGCAATCATTTAGTCAGAGAAACTTTTTTATTGAGCTGAAAGAAAAGTTTAAACGGAACTGTGAATTTCATCTTACTAGTAGAATCTAATCCATTCCGGTATTCACCGTTAGCGAAATTGAAAGTGTGGACATTTTTGTGTCCAAACTAGGGTGGTACCGCGAAGCTTCGTCCCTTTTGGGATGAAGCTTTTTTATTTGATTTGAAAGGAAAAAAGTTATGGACTTGTTTGACAGGTTAAAAGAACTGCGTGAAAAAGGTTTAGCTGAGATCAGTACGGCTAAAAATGAGAAAATGCTAAATGACGTTCGCGTCAAGTTAACGGGGCGCAAAAGCGAGTTAACTGAAATTCTTCATTCGATGAAAGATGTTGCCCCAAGTGATCGTCGTGAAGTAGGACAAAGAGTTAATAAACTGCGTGATCTTTTTAACAGTAGGCTTGATGATGCAAAAACTGAGATAGTAGAGGCCTTAGTTAAAGAACAACTGGAAAAAGAAAAAATAGATGTCACTTTACCTGGACGGGAAATGCACTTAGGTACCAAGCATCCTATCAATATTATTTTGGATGACCTTGAAAAATATTTTATTGGTATGGGTTATGAAGTAGTACAAGGACCAGAAATTGAAACAGACCACTACTGCTTTGAAATGATGAATTTACCAAAAGATCACCCAGCAAGGGATATGCAGGAAACTTTTTATATTGATGCAGAAGATTTATTACGTTCACAGACTTCTGGAGACCAAGCCCGAGTTTTGGAAAAACATGATTTTGCTAAAGGTCCTTTAAAAATGGTTGGACCTGGTAAAGTTTATCGCCGCGACGATGATGATGCTACTCACTCACACCAGTTTATGCAGATGGAAGGTATGGTAGTAGACAAAAACATTACGATGGGTGACTTAAAGGGTACTTTAGAGTTAATGGCCAAGCATATTTTCGGCCAAGATCGGGAAACCCGATTGCGTCCCAGCTACTTTCCTTTTACTGAGCCATCAGTTGAAATGGATGTTTCCTGCTTTAATTGCAATGGCAAGGGTTGCTCTATTTGTAAGTATACTGGTTGGATAGAAGTTTTAGGTGCCGGTATGGTTCACCCTAACGTTTTGCAAAATGCTGGGGTTGATCCTAATGTTTATGGCGGCTTTGCCTTTGGCGTAGGCTTAGATCGTTTTGCTATTCTTAAATATGGCATTGATGACATTCGTGATTTTTACACAAATGATGTCCGTTTCTTAGAACAATTCAGCAGGGAGGAAAGATAAATGCTAGTTTCATACAATTGGTTAAAAGATTTTATTAAGTTAGATCAAGATCCCAAGGATTTAGCTGAAAAGATAACACGTACAGGTGTTGAAATAGCCGAAGTCAAACATCCTGAAGAAGGTATGAAAAAACTGGTTGTTGGCCATATTATTGACTGTAAACCTATTGCTGGCACTCATCTAAATTTAACTCATGTCGATGTTGGTGAAAGCGAGACTCATCAAATTGTTTGCGGTGCACCAAATGTTGCCGCAGGAGAAGATGTTATTGTGGCACTACCTGGAGCCAGAATTGCCAATAATGTAAAAATTAAAAAAAGTAGATTACGTGGAACTGAATCTAATGGAATGATTTGCGGTTTACAGGAAATAGGATTTCCTGATAATGTCGTTCCTGAAAAATACGCCAATGGTATTTATGTTTTTCCGCAAGATGCAGGCTTAAAACCGGGGCAATCAGCCTTTGAGCCTTTGGGTATGGATGACTATATTTTTGACTTTGACATTACACCTAATCGCGCTGACACGTTATCAATGGAAGGATCAGCCTATGAGGTTGGAGCTATCAGCGACAAACCAGTCCAAGTTGAAGATGTAACTCTCAAAGAAGATGGCCCTGACTGGACCCAAGATTTTACAGTAGAAGTGGATTCCAAGCTTGCACCCAAGTTTTATTTGCGCAAAATTACTAATGTGAAAATAGGCGACAGTCCACTTTGGTTGCAAAGACGGCTATGGAACGCCGGTATTAGACCAATTAATAATGTAGTTGACGTAACGAATTATATTATGCTTTTAACAGGCCAGCCAATGCACAGCTATGATGCCCGTGCTTTTGCCTCTAATAAGTTGGTAGTTAGAAAAGCTAATGAAAACGAAAAATTGACGCTTTTAAACAATAAGGAAGTCGACCTTGATCCTGAAGACATTGTTATTACTAATGGCAAAAAAGTTGTGATGATGGCTGGAGTTATGGGTGGCCTAAATTCAGAAATTGAAGCTGATACTACTGATGTTTTGTTAGAGTCTGCTATTTTCGATCCCACTTTAATTAGAAAAGCTGCCCTGCGTCATGCTAATAGAACGGAAGCTTCTAGTCGTTATGAAAAAGGCGTCAACTGGGATGCGACGACAAAAGCATTAGATATGGCTGCTTTATTATTACGTAACGGCGCTTCAGGAAAGATTGACCAGGGCGTGATTACGGGTAGTGCTGAAAAAAGACAACCAGTACAAATCAAGACAACTATTTCTTACATTAATAAAGTTTTGGGTACTAAAATTACTCCAGCAGAGATAGCTGCTATTTTTAACCGCTTGAATTTCAAGGCTGAAATAAATAGTGATGAGCTAACTGTCGATGTACCTGCGAGGCGCTGGGATATTTCTATTCCGGCTGATTTGGTTGAAGAAGTTGGGCGCCTATATGGCTATGACAATATCAAGTCCACACAACCAGTTTTAGCTGAGACCCATGGTGGCTATTCCAAGACTGAAGAAACAATCAGACACATTAAAGATATTGTTCGTGGTCAAGGGCTAATAGAAGCAATTTCATATTCATTAACGTCCCCTGAAAAAGCAATTGCTTTTACAAAGGAGCCTAAGAAACTTGTTAAAGTGCAAATGCCTTTAAATTCAAGTCGATCAACTCTAAGGCAAAATTTAATGACAGGCCTGGTTGATGCTGCTAGTTACAATATGGCTCGTAAACAAAATCAATTGGCAATTTTTGAGCAAGGACGCGTCTATGATTACGAAAACGATACCTATAATGAACACGAGCATTTGGCTACACTTTATACCGGTAACGCTTTCTTTGAAAATTGGCAACACGATAATGAAAAAATTGATTTCTTCTTTGTTAAAGGTCAACTGACAAATTTATTTTTAGCAATGGGCATTGATTTAAATGATATTGAATATAAAGCTGAAATAATAATGGCTATGCACCCTACAAGAACAGCTGGCATATACATTAAAGGCAATTATGTGGGTATGATTGGAATGATTGGTCGCCCAGTAACTGAAACCAGCAAAACAATGAAAGGTAGTGAAATCTACGGCTATGAATTGGATCTTGATACCATCATGCCCCTGATATTGAACCCGCAAACAACTGCACAAACCGCACCAAAATTCCCTGCCGTTGAACGTGATCTTTCAATTTTAGTGGATCAAGATACTACTAATCAAGCCGTTGAAGCTGTCATCAAAGAAAATGGTGGCAAGTACCTCCATGATTTGCGCATTATTGATGTATATCGCGGGTCTCATATTGCTGATGATAAAAAGAGTTTTGCATATCGTCTAACGTTTTTAAATGAAAATGAGACATTAACTGATGCAGTTGTTAACGAGGCAATGAATTCTATTGATTCAAGTCTCACAAAGCTGCTTAAAGCGGAAATACGTTAATGGTTGACATTAAAAGTTTAAGTTAATATTATAGACCAAGCAGAAAGAATTTTAACTTTAAGGAGTAGAAAATTTTATGCCTGAAAAATCATATCCAATGACTGCTGAAGGTAAAGAGAAACTGGAAGCAGAATTAAAAAATTTAAAAGTTGTAAAACGGCCTGAAG
This sequence comes from uncultured Lactobacillus sp., assembly GCA_946482425.1. The sequence goes on along the minus strand of CAMLRO010000021.1, from coordinate 4,592 downwards.
TAATTGAAAGAATCAAGGTTGCTCGTTCTTATGGAGATTTATCTGAAAATTCTGAGTATGATGCAGCTAAAGATGAACAAAGTCATTTAGAAGACCGGATTAGTGTTGTTGAAGAAATGCTCAAATATGCTCATGTGGTTGATGCTAACTCTAGCGATCCAGATGAAGTTGCAGTGGGTAAAACCGTTACTTATACTGAAGTTGGTGAAGATGAACCAGAAACTTACACCATCGTTGGCAGCGATGAATCTGATCCAATGAATGGTAAAATCTCTAATGATTCTCCAATTGCCCAAGCGATTTTAGGTAAGAAAAAAGGCGAAACGGTAACTATTTCAACTCCTGGTGGCAAGTTTGACGTGGTAATCAACAAGGTTGAAGAATAGTTAGCAGCCTTTACATGAATGTTTTATTATTTGCAATAAATTAAAAATTAAGACCAGAACATATACGTTTTCGTAAATGAATATGTTCTGGTCTTTTTTTATGATTATTCTAGTGACTGGTAAAGTAGCGGTAATCTTTGCTTTTATCAAAGACCACACCACGAGCATTTTCACCGTTAGAAATTGAGAATTGTGCGTCCGGATATTTTTCCCGAACTTTGTTTTCAAGAAAATCTCGCAGCATATGGTTGTTGGCGAGTACAGAGCCGGTCAATGCAATTTTCATTGGTTTAGGGTCTTCATAACGATCCATGCCAATAATAATGTCACGTGCAAGAAGTTCTGCTTGTTCCTTGATTACTTTTAATGCAAAAGAATTGCCGTTATCGGCTTGTTGAGCTACATTAACTGCCATTGAAGCAAAGTCAGCGTTTGCTGTCTTATAAAATTTAGCAGTAGCGTCGTTGAGGTTGTCAACATTGAACAATTTATTGAACATTGGAATTAGTTCGTTTTTTTCACGTTTGTCCCAACTAAGCAAGGCTGACTTCAAAGCTGATAGAGCAATGGCGTATCCAGAACCTTCATCACCTAGAATAGCGCCATATCCACCAGTGGTGATAATTCTGCCATTTTGTAAACCATTAAAAACAGAACCAGTCCCTGCAATTACTAAACCACCATCTTCACCTTCAAGGCCATTATAAAGGGCTAAAAGGGAATCAGTAATTGCCCTAGTCGGTAAGTTATTAACTTTTGCCGAAATTTCAGCTGCTACTTCAGGTGCATGACCAACTACAGATAAGCCAGCCATTCCACATAAGATACGTTGGCAATCTCCGTCAATTTCATCAATTAACTTGTTTATAGCATTGGTAATATTGGTTATTGCACTTTCATAATTTGTGTTTACCTGACCTGGTCCTGCTTTAGCACGTGCCAGTTCCTGACCTTTTAAGTCATATGCAATTGCCGTAGTATGGGTTCCGCCAGCGTCAACCCCAATTTGATATTTAAGTGTCATAGTTTGATCTTCTTTCTAAATTTTTTATCCCACCAATATTTTATTACAAATGGAAAATTTACAGAAGATTTTTTCATAAAGTGTTTATAACCAGTTTATTATTTGCCTTTTACACGTTATCTATTAAAGTTTTTTCAAAACGTTAACATCTCAATAGATTTGTCATCTAGTTTTTGCTAAAATTACACTAGTTTAGTGAGGATGAGTCTAATTGAATTTTTTTAAGAAAAAACTGAAGACTAAAAATGATAATTCCAAAAAACAAGCTTCTACTCCAATTAGAATGAAGATAATTTTGGGAATTATTTTTGTCCTTTTTGCTACATTGATTGGGCAACTGGCTTATTTGCAAATTGGCTATGGTTCACGCTTCAAGGCTGAAGTGCAAAAATCTAATTCTGCTGTTGTTTCCAGTCAGGTTCCTCGCGGAGTTATGTATGACAGTAAAGGACGCGTATTGGTAGGAAATAAAGCTAAAAATGCTATTACTTATACCAAAAGTGTTTCTACTACGAGTGAAGACATTTATACAATTTCAAATTCTCTTAGTCAATATATTTCAATTAAAGATGAAAAACCGACACAGCAGCAAGTAATTGATTATTATTTGGCTAATAAAAAAAATAGTGCTAAGGAAGCTGCTAAAGTTCCTAAATCTGTCAGAGAAACTCAGGATGATAATTTAATTAATAAAAGAATACAAGAGCAAGTTAGTGCTGAACATGTTAAATTAAGTGCACGTGAGAAAACAGCGGCTCTAATTTACAATAAGATTTCTGGTGCTTATACTCTTTCTACTATTTATATTAAAAATAATCATCTGACAGACAAAGAAATTGCAGAAGTGGGTGAGCATCTTTCAGATTTGCCTGGTGTAGGTATTGGTACTGACTGGCAAAGATCATATCCCAACGGTTCTTCTATTCGCAGTATTATTGGCTCTGTATCAACGGAGAAGGCTGGTTTACCTAGTGATAATTTACAATATTATCTAACCAATGGCTATTCTAGAAATGACAGAGTAGGTACGTCATATTTGGAAGAAAAATATGAACCACTGCTAAAGGGAACGAAAGCTACGAGTAAAGTTTGGACTAAAAATTCAGGTGATATCGAACAATCGAAAGCGGTATATTCTGGTCAAGCCGGTGCAAGTTTGGTTTTGACTCTTGATGCTAAATATCAAAAAGAAGTCCAAAGTTCATTGGAAAAAATTTATGCTGGAGCTGTTGGTTCCGGTGCTGCTCACTATTCAAATGGAGCCTATGCTGTTGCCATGAACCCTAAAACTGGCGCTATTTTAGCTATGGCAGGTATCAATCGTGACCCTAAAAAGAATAAAACTACTAATAATGCCTTAGGCGTAATTAATCAGTCTTTTGTAATGGGCTCAGCTGTTAAAGGTGCAATGGTCGGTGGTGGATTAATTAACAAAATAATCACTCCAACAAATAATGTAATGCCCGATACACCAATTTATTTGCCAAGTACCCCTGTTAAAAAATCAGTTTATCCAATAGGTACATTTGGTGCACTTGATGCAGAAACTGCACTCGAAGTTTCCAGTAATATCTACATGATGCATTTAGCAATGAAATGGATTAAAGCTGATTATGTTCCCAAGAGTTTTATCCATATGCCCCAAACAGCATTCGAACCTTTAAGGCATAATTTTAATATGTTTGGATTGGGACAAAAGACTGGTATTGATTTGCCGGGCGAAATTTCAGGAATTCAAGGTAAATCATTTAATGATCAAGGATTAGTTCTTTCGGGTTCCGTGTTAGACTTGTCTTACGGCAACTATGATGCTTATACCCTGATTCAAATGGCGCAGTACGTTTCTACTATTGCAAACGGCGGCTATAGAATGCAGCCATACGTTGTGCAATCAATTGGTCGAACTTCAAATAATGGCAAGAAAATTTATGTGGATTACAATAAGAAACCAGAAGTTCAGTTACGGATACCCTGGACTTCAGATGAACTGAATATTGTCAGACAAGGCTTTTGGCGCGTTGTTCATGGCACAAATTCATGGGGTACCGCACATAAATTAAAAAACGTGAAACCTTCTATTTCCGGTAAATCAGGAACAGCACAGACATTTTATTACGATCCTGATAATCCTAACCAAAAAAATCCGCCTGAGCTGGTTAATGCTACTTTTGTTGGCTATGCGCCATCAAATAATCCTGAAATAGCAACAGCGGTAATATTTCCTGGACTTGATCCCGAACATGAAGGTTCATATACGCTACAAATGACTAAAGCAATGGTGCAGGATTACTTTAAATTACATAAAAAATAGAATTTTATGAATATTACTGGTAATAATAAAGGAAAAATGCTAAGATAATACAGTCAGAATAAAAGCGTAGGTGGTGAAAGAAATGGCAGATAACATCATTTTGGAATGCACCGAATGTGGCGATAGAAGTTACTTATCTAAGAAAAACAAGCGTAAGCATCCGGAACGTTTAAGTTTGAAGAAGTATTGCCCAGTTGAAAGACATACTACTCTTCATCGTGAAACTAAGTAATTAACCAATATGGCAGGAGCCTATGCTCCTGCTATTTTTTATATGGAAGAATCATGACAAAATCAAAAAAAGAAATTAGAAAACAACAAGTAGAAAAACTAAGCAATTTTGCGGAAACGCCTCTAAAAAGCACTGAAGATCAGACCCTGCTTAAAAATATTATGAATTCTGATTTACTTAGCAACTGTCAAAGCGTAGGGATAACATCTTCTCTAACTTATGAGGTTGATACTTCAGGGCTAATTGCACAGTTATGGGATCTAGGAAAGGATGTTTATTTAGCTCGCGCTAACGATAACAGTGAACGTTCCCAAGATTTTATTTATTATAGTTACATGACTAAGTTAACTAAGTCGAAATTTGGTGTTGAAGAAGTAAGTGAACCGGATGCTCAGATTAATAATGATCTTGACTTAATTATTGTGCCCGGATTAGCTTTTGCTTTGGATTCGCATCAACGTTTAGGATTTGGCGGTGGTTATTATGATCGCTTTTTGGCAAAACATCCTAGTTCAAAGACGGTAGCTTTGGTCAATTCAAAGATGATTTTTAAAACTGCAGCGTGGAAAATAGAAGCAACTGACGTTCCAATTCAAACAATTATCACTCCTGAATCAATTTTATCGAAATAACTGAGGC
>CAMLRO010000020.1 GCA_946482425.1 uncultured Lactobacillus sp. | reverse complement strand
TTTGCATCATGGACAATTGCTCTTTTTCGTCAGTGGCATAAAAAGAGGTAAAGGCAGTAAAAATCTGTTCTCTTGCCTCTTTTTTAAAATCAGAGCACTTGTCATAAAAAGCTATAATATCTTCGTCCCATTTTTTAGTTTTACGCGGATTGCCCCTGAAAATGCAAGCACGTAGTTTTTCTCGCTGATCATCATATGTGCTGTCATTTTTCAGGCTATGCAAATAGTTGCTAAGACATTTTTCAAACAAGTCAAAACTTTCTTTAACTTTATGCAGTTCTTTAGTAGTCATGACCGCACTTTGACACAGATGCTCTAACTTATCAGCAAGATTTTGAAAAAGATTGACTAAATAAGGCTTAATTTCATTCTGCCACAAAGAAGATTTGCTTACTTCTTCTCCCATCTGATATTTTGAGGCTAGCCCTTGCAGCCATTCGCGATAATCAGGTTTAGCCATTGCATAATTATATAAGTCTAACAATAAATTCTGTGGTGATTCCGCGTCCCTGTCACCCGCAAAATTGTCATAAAATGCTATGAAGTCCTTATCTTTTTTCTCTAAAAACTCTCCTTCAACTTCTTTTAATGCCCGTTCACGCATTAATTCCCCTTGTGACTCGTCAGTTAGTATACTGAAGCTGGGGTCAAGATTAATTATGTAATAAAAGCGATGAATCACATCCAGACAAAAGGCATCAATTGTAGAGATATTAGCAGAGTCAATCAAATTTAACTGTTGACGCAAATATGAATTGTTTGCAGACTTCTGCATTTCATTTGTTAATACTTCTTTAATCCGTTTTTTCATTTCCGCTGCAGCTGCTTTTGTAAATGTAACTACTAACAGTTGATCAACACTGACGCCAGAAAGAATTTCTTTCATTAAGCGCTGCACAAGAACGGTGGTTTTGCCACTACCTGCGGAAGCCGATACTAGTATGTCGCGGCCATGATCATTAATAGCTTTTTCTTGAACGGCTGTAAATGGGGTTTTTTCTTTTTCTTGAACCATTTTTAATTGCTCTCCTTTAGCCGTTTTTTAATCTTTGCCAGTAGTTCTTCCCTTTTCAGGCTCCCTACTTGATGATATTTATTTTCTTTCAACATGGCGTCAAAAAAGAAAATATCACGAAAGTCTGAATAAGTTAAGGCATTTTTTCCATTCCCATATTTATAGGGATTCAGCTTTATTTTTCCCGCTAAAATTTGACTAGAGGCATCTTTAATAAGCTCTTCGTCGTATTTCAGCAATAATTCAAGTTCATCACTATTGAAATAACTGCCGCCAAACTTTAAAGAGCCATCTTTTGTGGTACTGACTCCAGCATAAAGGGAAGAAGTACTACGTGCTTTATTTAAGTCAGGCTCCGCCGCGAGCATTAATAGCTGGTCGTCATTAATTAAACCAGTATATTTAAGTTTAATTTGACCGTCTAAGTAAGCATCTCTGATCTGCAAATTACTGTCATACAACTTATTGCTATTTAGCCTTTCAGTTTGTCTGGTAACCGTTTGGTAAAAAGCACCTAAAAGTGAGAGTGGGTCAGAGCCAGCAAAGAATTTGTGGTTTTGCATCAACACATCTAGATATGAAACCATTTGTAACGAAATACCTTCGTAAAATAATCCCAGATCAAATTTTTTAGCGGAGGACTTATAATCGATTACTTGAGCAATTAATTTGTTTTGATCAGGAACCTGAGCCAAATCAACTCGATCTATTTTTCCTCTTAAATTAACGTAATGATTGCCATCAATGTCCGGCACCTTAAAGTTAAGTCCCTGTACCTGCTCACCTTTTCCAAAACTTAGCTCTGAATATTTAGCACGCAGAGGTGTTTTTGCAACTGCATGGTGCCAATTACTTGCTACTTTACTGGTAGTTTGATCAAGGCATTTAAATAAAAACTCATTAAATGGGTCATTTAATAATTGCTGGTATCTGGCTTCACTTTTCATTTTGGTACGTGCAATTGTAAGTAACTGCTTTAATGTGTTATCATCAATTTCTTTTAAATCAAGTGAACGGTCATTTAACTCCTTAACTAAGCGGTCAAAAGTTTCGTGAAAATAATTGCCAGCTTGTATAAAATCAAATTCGTTTTCAAATCTCTTATGAAGGTGTAAGCCATATGTCAAAAAATATTCATAAGAATTTTCATAAAAAGTTTCCAATTGAGAAACTGAAGAATTGAGGTTTGACCCGTATAATTCTTGTGCCAAATCAGGACCGATATTTTGGGGCTCATTTATGAAACTACTTCCTGCCATAACTTTAGCGGTTTTTTGCGGTAAAAGTTTAGCGGTTAGCCTTAACAATTCTTTAACATCAACGTCTTTTTTTGCCCGGTTAAGGTAACTTAAGTATCCTAAACTTGCTTGGGGATTGGTTATAAAAGATAATAATTGACTGTATTCTTCAGGTAAATTGTGTTGCGAAAATTCTGCTGCACCTGCTGTTTTAAACCTTTCATAATAAATTGAAGGCTGCACAGTGCTACCCTCATCAGTCGCTAAAGAATACGATAAATAAACCTTATCTTGTGCTAAAGCCAGGCAATTACCAAACTGATAATTTTGATCCCAATTGCTTAGCTGTTGTTTGTCTTCAATATAGGAGTCCTCGCCAAAATCTTTTTTTAATTCATCCAGATTTTCAGTACTTAAAAAGCCCGGGGTATTCTGCATTTGTGGTAAGCCGTTAACTGTTGCTCCCATAATAAAAACTTGTTTGTAGCCACTAACTTGAACAATACCCATTTCGGATAAATTTACAGCGTCCAGAGTAGCTGGAATTTGAGAAAATGTAGCTTCCTTAAAACCGTTAATCAGAACTGCAAAAAAGCCTCTTAAATCAAAATTATCAGGGTTAATTAATAGATAATCGTGCAGCAGATTGATCAAAAGATCCCAAACCTGTTCTGACTGCCTAGCTTCTTGTAAAGCACCACTTTCTTGGGCATCGGCACGCCATTTTTCTAAAACTTCATTGACCCTATTATTAATAAAAAAATTAAAAAATGTTGTAATAGCTTTTTGGGTATCCTTTTCTTCTTTTAAATTGTGAAAAAGCTGGGTAAGTTGTTTGACAAAATAATTCTTTAATTTTTCTATTTTATTAACTTCTTCAGGAATTTTATCTAAGCCTATGACATCTGCTGCCATATATTCCGCAAAGTTTCTCCGCCATAAATTATGGTTGATGCCATGGGCGAGGACAAAATTTTCTAATTGATCAACATCATATACATAAGCCGTTTCATCTTGATACCAGTCAGGTATTATTAAACGAGTTTTCATTATGGCCAGCAAGTTTTGGGTCTGCATAGGTCTAGTCAATAACTGGGCAATATTCTCAATTAATACCACTAGAGGATGATACTTCATTTCTTGCTGTAAATCATTAAAGAAAGGAATTTGATTCTGTCGTAAAATTGGGGTTAAATAAGTTTCATATTCATGCAGATTAGGTGCCAGAACCAAGAAGTCGCGGTAGCGGTAGTGCCGTAAAGCTACTTGCTGGTAAATGGTATGAGCTACATAATACGCCTCTGCATACCTGTTATCTGCACACACGAGCTGCACTTGCTTAAGCTCACCAATATTGCTAACAGCTCCAGTCCAAAATTCGTTGAGCAGTTCTCTTTTACTGGGTCTGGAATTGACAGCTGTATTTATTATTTGATGTACAAGATTATGATTTTTAATATACTGTAAAAGTTTACTGATAGTATTTTGAATGACATAATCATAATCCCCCGGTTCAGGTTTAGGGTTAATCTCACCCAGTTTTGTTTTAAAAGCCAATGTGACGCTATGGGCTTTGGTCATCAATAATTTAACAGTTAAACATTCTTGCAACGAAAAATGAGAAAAATCACTAAAGTAAAAGTCTGCTTGATCTAAATTTTTTTGTGTAGCTAAAAATTCATTTAATTGCAGCTGTATCTCGTTTGAGGTAGAAAATTTGCCCGTAATGGCTTCAATAAAAGCCGAATAAATAACTTTGAGATCAGAAATTTTATTTTTGGTTTCAAGTTCAAGCGTATCCAGCTCAATATCATCGAGATTCAAATTACCTTCGCGAACTTGTAAAATGGTGTCGTATAATTGTTTTAGTAAGCCTGGATTTAAGTCGGTAGTTTGAAAAAGGTGCAGCTGCTCTTTGTTTTGGTCAATGATTTTCGCAAGCAGCATCGCCGCAGCGGCATTATCAAGTTCTGTTGGCAAGCTTTTTTTTGCGTCTTTTAAGAAAAACCAAGCTAAGCGAGAAAATGATAGAACCTGTAGATTTTTGACAGACTGTTCAGTATGCTTTTGACTAGTAGCCACTCTATTTATTGCCCTGACTTCTGTGGTAAACTTAATGTGGTTAGGAACGATGACAAAAGTTTTATGATCAGGAAAGTGCTGATAATTTTGTACTGCTTCCTGTAAAATTTTTTCTTGCATGGGATCGGTTTGGCGACCGACTAAAATCTTGATCATCTGTTCTCTTCTCCTTTGTCATTATTTTAGCATAGGAACCAAAATTTTTTACAAACAATAAGGATCTTAAATAAAATGAAATCAAGTTTTTTAGCACACGGAAAAGTTATTCTGATAGGTGAACATTCAGTAGTTTACGGCTATGATGCGTTAGCGTTGCCAATCAAATCATTGCATATCAAAACTACTGTTGAACCGGCAGAACAAATGTGGATGGATACGGCTCATTATCAGGGGCCTTTTTTTATGTCTCCATCTGAATATGACGGATTGAAATATGTTGTTAAAACCATGCTTACAAAAGCTGCCAGTAATGAAACTCTGAAAATAACTTATACAGGAGAGATTCCAATCGAACGTGGTCTTGGTTCAAGCGCAACAGTTGCTCTTGCTACAACCAGAGTAATGAATACCTATTTCAAGCTTAACTTAACTGAAGAAGAAATAATTAAAATTACTAATCATGCGGAAATGATCAATCACGGTAAAGCATCAGGTCTTGATGCTGCAACTGTTAATTCAGATTATCTGATCTTTTTTAATCAAAAAGAAGGTCCCAAACCACTTAAAGCTAAATTAGGAGCAACTTTGCTTATAATGGATACGGGTGAATTAGGCAGTACCAAAAAGGCTGTTAGTCAGGTTCATGATTTGATGATAAAAGTTCCCCGTGTTAAAGAAAATATTAAAGAACTAGGCAAACTGGCAGACGAGACTAAAATCGCCTGGTTAAACAAAGATGCTGCAAAGATAGGTTCATATTTTAATCGGGCCCAAGAGATACTCCATTCGTTTAAGCTTTCGACTGTCAAAATCGATCGTTTGCAAAAAATTGCTCTTGCAAATGGTGCTTTAGGTTTTAAATTATCTGGTAGCGGCCTGGGCGGAATTGTAATTGCTTTGTGCCCAGAGCATGAAGATGCTGTCAAAATAGCCGATAAATGTCAAAAAATAGCTACAAATAGTTGGATTGAGGAAATATAATTTTTATGGAAAAAACAGTTCGTGCCCATACAAATATTGCGTTGATCAAATATTGGGGCAAAGCAGATTCAGGTTTACGTTTACCTCTGATGTCTAGCTTGTCAATGACACTTGATAAATTTTATACAGACACTAAGATTTCAGATAGTTTAGAAAATCAATTTTGGCTAAATGGCGTCAAACAAAATGGACAAAGCAGCAGCCGCGTTTTTTCTTTCTTAAAATTACTGCAAAAAAAATTTGCTGTGACCGGCAAATTAAAAGTTGAATCATATAATCATGTTCCAACAGCTGCAGGATTAGCTTCTTCTAGTTCAGCTTTTGCGGCTTTAGCAGGAGCTTTTTGCCTACATTATGGTTTTAATTTGTCCCCTGTTGAACTTTCGCGTTTGGCTCGTTTAGGTTCAGGATCAGCCAGCAGGTCAATTTATGGTGGTTTTGCTATTTGGCAAAAAGGACACGATGATGAATCATCTTATGCCTATGCTTTAGATGAAAAGCCTGACATAGATTTGCAGCTGCTTGTGGTTGAGCTGAATAACCAGCAAAAAGATTTGTCTTCCACTCAAGGGATGAAGCAGGCGCAAACATCGCCCTTTTTTATGCCTTGGATAGCGCGTAACCAAACAGAATTGGAACAAATGATTGCAGCAATTAAAGCAAATGATTTTTCAACTATTGGCAGCTTGGCAGAATTGAATGCTAGCGAGATGCATGCAGTCAACTTAACTGCCCAACCAGGTTTTACATATTTTGAACCCGCAACTATTAAAGCAATCAAACTGGTAGCCGATTTACGGCGACTAGGTATAGAATGTTATTTTACAATCGATGCCGGACCTAATATAAAAATCTTAAGTCAATTAAAAAATGTAAAAGATATTACTAATAGGTTTGTATCCGAATTTCATAATGTTAACATAATAAATGCAAGTTTTGGTCCAGGTATTTCATGTCTGAACTAATTAATATAAATTAATTGATTAGGAGATTTAATTCTTTTGATAACAGAACAAGCACCCGGAAAATTATACATAGCTGGCGAATACGCGGTACTGGAACAGGATTGTCCCGCTATCTTGGTGGCAGTTAATCAATTTATCCGTGTTTCGATTATTAAGTCAAAATCGAAAACTGGATTAATCCATTCTAAACAATATTCTCAGAGTTCGATTCACTGGGTTAGACGGGGAGCCAAAATGGTAATCGACAACCGCGATAATCCTTTTGAATATATTTTGGCCGCAATTTCTTACACGGAACGTTTTTGTTTAGAACAAAAAGTCAAGATGAAGGTTTATGATTTATATGTTAATTCTGATCTAGATTCTTCTGATGGCAAAAAGTATGGTTTAGGTTCAAGCGCTGCTGTGACTGTAGCCACAGTTAAAGCAATACTCCGTTTTTATGACGTGCCCTTCAGTAACGAATTAGTTTATAAGCTATCAGCTATTTCGCATTATTCTGTGCAAGGTAATGGGTCTGCTGGTGACATTGCTGCAAGCGTTTATGGTGGCTGGATTGCATTTCAAACTTTTGATAAGCAATGGCTTGCTGATGAATTAGCACATAAATCATTATCTGCAGTACTGAACGAGGCTTGGCCTGGACTGAAAATTCAGCTTCTGACCCCTCCCGCCGGTCTCAAATTAATGATTGGTTGGAGTCAAAAACCAGCATCAACCTCAAGGCTTGTTGATGAAACTAACGCAAATAAAGCCGCTTTAAACGGTCAATACCAAGAATTTCTCAAACTTTCTCGCAAATGTGTTCTCAAAATGATTGCCGGATTTGAACATAATGATATTCAGTTAATTAAAAAGCAAATACGCGTCAATCGTAAATTGTTGCAGCACTTTGCGCAAATAAATCAAATTGCGATTGAGATACCGCGTCTTTCTAAACTAATTAACATTGCGGAATCATTTGGTGGTGCAGCAAAAACTTCAGGTGCCGGCAATGGTGATTGTGGCATTGTAATTGCAGACAGGAATACAGATACTGCTTTTCTTGAAGATAAATGGCGTCAAAACGGTATCATGCCTTTGGACTTTCGTGTACACCAAATTCGAGTTGCTGATTAGAAAAACAGAGGAAAAATATGTCGATTAGATCTAATCGTAAAGAAGAACATTTAGCTTTGGCACAAAAATTTTATCAAAATGAAAAACCAAATAGTTTTGATAAAATGCACTTAGTACGCCCTGCACTACCAGAAACTAAAGTTGATCTTCGGTCAATACAAACTACAATGTTCGGTAAAAAGGTTGCAGCCCCCTTTTTTATTAATGCAATGACTGGTGGTTCACACAGATCATATCTGATTAATAAAGCATTAGGTCGAATAGCCCATAAGACAAATATCGCATTAGCATTAGGGTCTGCCAGTATTTTAACCAAAGAACCCGATTTACTAGATAGCTTTTTGATTGCAAGGCAGCAAGATCCTGATGGCACTTTAATAGCAAACGTAAATGCAAAGACTTCAGCTGAACAAGCTGAAAAAATTGTGACAGAGTTAGAAGCTGATGCGTTGCAAATACACCTAAATGTGGTACAGGAAATAGCTATGCCAGAGGGAGATCGCAATTTTTATTGGCTTGATAACTTAAAAGCGCTGCGTCAAAAAGTAACAGTTCCAATTATTATAAAAGAAGTCGGTTTTGGGTTAGACAGAGAGACAATTCGTTCATTAAAAAAAGAAGGCTTTAGATTTTATGACGTTGCAGGAAGTGGCGGAACTAATTTCGCCCAGATAGAAAATGCACGTAATACTAATAATGTTTCTTATTTAAATAATATCGGCTTGCCGACTGTTATTTCCAGTTTAATGGCAGCCAAAGAGCGAGTCGAATTCACAGTCTCTGGTGGCGTACGCAATCCGTTAGATGTTTTTAAAGGCCTTTGCTTAGGTGGAAAATTTGTCGGAATTTCCAATGTATTTTTACAGGCATTAGTTGAGCACGATGCAGATTACCTGCAAAATCTTATTGAAGAATGGCAATACGAACTTGCCTGTCTTCTTGCAATTTACGGCCAAAACGATCTCTCTAATTTGATCAAGATTGATAAATATTATGACTTACCGCTGAAAAATATGATTGAGCAGTTATTATAAATAAAAATGAGTACCAAATTTTGAAGTATTTACGGTACTCATTTTTATTTTGACAATAATTTAATTTAATAAACGCCATATTTCCTTTTGAACAGCGCTATCATTGCTGGATCCGATTATGTGGTTAGCTGCTTTTTTGGCACTCGGAAGAGCTGTTCCAGTGGCATAACTATTGCCAGCATATTTTAACATTCCCACATCGTTACCACTATCACCAAAAGATACCATTTCCTTTGGACTAATCTTGTATTTGCTGCCCAAATATTGCAAACCTCGGGCTTTATTCATGCCTTTTGTGGACATATCTATGGATGTCGCTGAACCGGAAACAAAACCAATTTGCGGATATTTCCGTTTTAGTTCTTCTAAAAGCTTGACCATTCTATTTTCTGGAACATCAAAAGTGACCTTAAAGATTTGATCATCGAGATGATCAAAACTCTCAACAACTGTCAGTTTTTCATAATATTTTGTCAAATCTTCCGCATATTCAGGACCATCACTTTTTAAAATATATGCACTGGCAAGACCAGAAACCGTTACTTTTTCATCATATTCTTGAATGATTTGTAAAATTGTCCGCCAGTCCTTTTCAGAAAGGCAGTCAACATGAATTACTTGTCTTCCTTGAGCTACAAGTGCCCCATTTTCAGCGATGTAATAAAGCTCATTAGCCACTTGGGGAAACCGGGAGTATAAATTTTCAAATTGGTTTCCACTTGCAACGACAAACTTTATAGCTCTTTTTTGCATTATTTGAAATTCTTGCAAAAATAAGTCTTGATCATAAGTTTTTTGGTCTGTTAGCCAAGTTCCATCCATATCGGTAGCGATTAGTTTAATCATTCTTTTTTCTTTCTCTAAATTCGTAATCCTTTAGGATAATAGTTTTTAATAATATGATTGCTGATTTTGCCAAAGCCTAAGATAAAGTTTTTAAAACTGACCAGAATAAAACCAGTTATAGCTGAGTCAGTTTTAATAGTTTCTCCATGCAAATACTTCAAATAATTGTCATTATCTAAGTCAACTACTCTATTTTGTTTTTGTTCTGCTAAAACCATCGCCAGTTGATGTCCTGGTTCAAACCGGTTTTTCTTTAAAACACCTAACTCAACACCATTGGCTAAAATCCTAAGATGAGTATCAGAATTTGTATTTATGGCCGGAATAAAAACGTGATTATTGCGTACCTGACAACTTACTTGCCAGTTCTCGATCTCAGGAGGCAATTTAAATTTATCTAACACGCTTGAAATCAAATCCATATCCGATTTGGTTAAAGCATTTCTTTGTTTCTTTTTGTGTGTTGACTTTTTGCTTGTCGACGTGAAAGTTTGATCCTTAATTTTTTCATCAAGCCTTAACTTTGCCACATACTGTCCTTCTCCAATATTAGCAGTAGGCCAAAATCGTGCTGTTTTAACTAACTCAATATTATTATCAGACCATTCAGGATGACCATGGTCAATATTTTGTTCGTTTATTTTTAGTGGCAATATTGTAAAACCAAAAGCTTTAGTTAGCCAAGCAACTATTTGTTCATTTTCTTCTGGAGCAAATGTACAAGTTGAATAAATTAGTTCTCCTCCTGGCTTAAGCATTTGAACTGCAGCAGATAAAATCTCTTTTTGTCGTTGCTGACAAAAAATTACGTAATCCTGTGACCAATACTCAATGGCTTGAGGGTCTTTGCGAAACATGCCCTCACCGCTACAAGGAGCATCAACTAGAATTTTATCAAAATACCGCGAAAAATATTTTGTTAATTTTTCTGGTTTTTCACTCGTGATTAGTGCATTGGTTACTCCCCAACGTTCTAGATTTTCACGTAAAATTTTTGCGCGGCTAAGAGAAATTTCATTTGCTAACAAAAGTCCCTGACCTTTTAGTTGCGCGCCAATTGCAGTACTTTTGCCACCAGGAGCTGCACATAAATCGAGAATTTTTTCTCCAGGTTGAGCTTCAAGAAAAAAAGCAGGAAACATTGCAGCTGGTTCTTGTGAATACACTGTTCCGCTTACCCATTCAGGATCTTTTCCACTTATTTTGCCGTAATAGGCACCAGGAACTAATGGGATTTTTTCACGTTGATCATAAGAAAGAGTTTGATTTTCTTTTAATGAATTAATCCGATATGCGTTTTTGGAATTTTCACTAATTGCCTTAAAAAGTTGATCAGCCTTTTGCTTACCTAAAAGCTTAGTATATTTTTTGATGAAATCTTCAGGCAGTTTTGGCATTGTTTTGTTCCTTTCGTAATAAGTGCAGAATACCTATGCCGTACAGAATAGAAATTATAATCCAACTTATCATTAAGAGCCATATTAAATGTTGTGGTTTAGAAATGAATTTGCGCCAAATCAAAAAAAGATAAGCACCAAAAGTAATTACAAGCTCAATAAGCAAAATTCTAACACCATGATTGATTAGCCAATTGCGTAATAGACTTCCCTTCAGGTTTGTTTGTTTAACAGTTTTCCAGTCCATAAAGGCTAAGAGTATATTACTTGCCGCAGCAATTAACAAAAACAACAATATAAATAAAATTTCTCGAATAATTGAAAACTGGTGTATTTGATGATTTTTTACAAAAACCGGTGTCTTAGCTTTTACCTTATAATGCTTAGCGATTTGTTGAATCACTTTATTTGAACTGTCTATTATAATTTGATAATCACGCAGTTTAAATTTGCCTGTTGGCTGTTTTGGACTAGTAGTCAAATAGTAACCGTTTTGCTTCATTTGACGATAATGCTTTAAAGTTCCTATTACTGTATAATATTTTTGGTTTATATAAATATATTCGTTTCCTTGTGTTTTTAAAGTAGGAACCTCTGCATTTAAACCTAGTACAGCAAAAGAAACGTGACCTTTAAAATCATCTTTGGTAAAGTACCTTCCAGATTCGGTCGGTAATTTTAACACATCATGATTTGACCATACGAGAGTTTGATTTTTCTTAGCTTTAGAAGTCATATGAACTTGAATTTTATTATGGGGAAATTTCTTTTTCAGATAGATCAAAAAAGATCTAACTTCTTGATCATTTTTAACTTCAATATAGCGAGTATTGTTGCTTAAACCATATGCCTCAAGTAGCTGGTTCGCTTCACGGGACTGAACATTTGACAACATACTGCCAATACCTAAAAAAGATAAAAATATGATAAAGATTAAAATGGTTTTTTTAAATTTCATGTGCTATCTCAAAAATGTGTTCGTCAATAAAATCAAAACTAGGAAAAGTTTGATTAATTTGTTTTAATTCTTTTGAATGATGTACTAATCCTTTTTGCCAAAAAGCCTCTGAATTGGTTGCTCCGTTTTTTTCTCCTATAAAGAGCAGATGGCTTGGCGTATTCAGCTTTTGCCAAGTTGAAACAACTTTGGTATCGCTGTTGCCAAAATTGGGGGCCCAAGAGCATATTATTAGATCAACATTACCAAACATTTCAATGGCCTTAGCAGCATCAAAATTTGCGACTGTCATAAATGACTTGGAACCAGTGTTTGAAGTTTTTGACCAATCTAAGTTATCTGTGACTGTCATTTTAACACCTACATCAGATAAAGCCTTGCTCCAATAGGCATTACCTGCCATAATTTCCAGTCCGGTTTTAATGTTTAACCTGTCCTTAATTGCTTTAGCTGTCTGTAAATTAGGCAGCGACCAAACGCCAAAATTGATAGCCAGAAATTGTCTTAAATTGTTGATTAAGTGGTTAATAGTTCTAAATTGTCTAATTTCAGTTTGCGTAAGACTAGCACATATTTCTTCAAATATGTCCGGTAAAAACCCCAGTTTCTCTGGCGCTTTCTTCAAAACTTGTCTTTGGCTCACGATAGAAATAATATCATTAATTTCCTTAACTTGATGATGTACTTGTTTAATATTAAGTTGATCATCTAAGTGGTTAATTTTACTTAAAAAATTTATCATTATCAAATCCCTATAATGATTTTAACATTCAAACTGAAGGATTTCAGTTATAATAAAAGGTAGCATAATAAAGGAGAAAAATTTTATGGCGAAAAAAGTAACAAAAAAGCAAGACGAAGAGGAAGAAAGCTTAGGTAAATTTATTCTTGATGTTGTCATAATGATGGCAGTTATTTTAGGTGTATTCTATGTTTTATTCCATTTTGTACTTTCTAATGATAGAGTTTCTGGACCGTCTATGCAACCGACTTTTGAAGATAATGACCGTTTGATTGCTGTGCGTAATTTTACTCCTAAGCGCAATGATGTTGTTGTTTTGCTTGCTCCTAAGGCAGCTAATGATGTCCCCGGGGCATATTATATCAAGCGTGTAATTGGTCTTCCTGGTGATAAGCTTGTTTCTAAAAATGATAAAATGTATGTCAACGGCAAACTTTTACCTGAGCCATATCTAGAAAATCATTTCAAAAAAGCTAATAATGCTCAAGGCCAGACATATACGACGAATTTTACTTATAAAGTTCCGAAGGGCTATTATTGGGTAATGGGCGACCATCGTGACATTTCAAAGGACTCACATATATTTGGTCCCGTAAAACGACAAAATTTAGTTGGCAAAGTCAAATTCAGATATTGGCCATTTAATAAAATTCAAGGTTTTTAATTTCCTTTGAATTTTAATATTTTTCCGTTAAAATAAATTGTAAAGGAGAATTTATTATGAATCAGCAATTAGAAGAATTATCCGATGCAATTATCGATTTTCAAGTAAAACATCATGTTACTGATACGGATTTAGCTTTTGCAAGTCATTTGTCAGTTGAAAAAATTCACGCAATGAAAACTGGCGAAGGCGAGTTTACTCCTGAAGAAATTAATCAGCTGTACGATTACCTTGCTGCAAATCATTAAAAAGTTATTTATAAAGTTTAGCCTGCAATGCGTCTTATTTCATTGCAGGCTTTTATTTTCAGTGTTGCGAGAAAATAATTAATAATCTTGCTTTTGCGTAGTTTAAAAGCTGAGAAAATTGCTGCTATAACTTTTATTGCATTTTGTCTTTATTCGCATTGGTATTTTTGCTGTTTGTATCATGAGTCTTTTTTGGCCGTTAAAAAGACGCTAAAAATTTTTAGCGTCTTTTAGTATACGAATTTTTATTTTCCTTCCCTTGCCTCAAAAAATTTACTGAAGAGGATTGTATCCAAGAGCCAAAAGAACAGATTGATTACGAGCATTAAGATTAGTGCTAGGGCTAAATCGTCATTTGTACCTGTGGTTTCTCCCATCATAAATCTAAACGGAAATGAAATTATTTGTAGGCCAATGTTACTGGCTTTGATTGCAAGCCAGGCAACTAAAATAATCACAAACACTGCAATTACCCGAAAGTAAGCTTTGCTGAGTGCTTGGGGAAGAAAATCCAAAAGTGCACGACTGGAGTAGTTTAAAAAACTGATAATGAAGTAACCAAAAAATGCGCAAAGAATGGCCATCATAATTGCACCAAAGAAGTTAAACATAATTTCCAGATCAACTTGCTGCAAATGCTTTCCAATATCAGTAAACATTTCGATTATGACAGTATGAAACTGACTATCAAAAGTAAAAGTAACAACGCCTAAAATTAATGTGCAAATTATTTCGAGTATCACAAAGAAAAGCAATGCACCAAACGAACTTAAAATATTATCGAAATACAGCTTTTTATCATCAATTGGTACTAAACGCCAAGTCTGACTTTTACTGACACGTTCATTTTGAAAACAGGTGGTTAAATAAAATATCCCGGTAAAAAGCCACGCTGATACCACAAAAATAGTCAGCCACAAGGTAAAGAAATTAGAAAAAATAGTTCTATTAATGTATACATGGCCGTTATTAAAATTGAAAAACGACATCGCAAATGAAGCTACGGTCTGGATAATTAACAGAAGAGAAATCCATTTGGTTTTTAATCTGAAAAGCACCGTAAAATAGCGATTAAAAATAGCCATTATTCATCCTCTTCTCTTTGATAAAAACTCTCATAAAATTCCTCTACACTTTGATTATCAGCTCTAATTGCTTCAGTCGACTTTTGCATACAAACAGTTTTATTTTTAATAATAACAACTTCATCCAAAACCGCAGCGATTTCATTTACGAAATGATCTGAAACTAAAATAGTGGATTTTTCTTGCTTCCATAAAATTATCGATTTAATAATT
Organism: uncultured Lactobacillus sp.; assembly: GCA_946482425.1. Next base: position 4,720 of record CAMLRO010000020.1, on the reverse strand, counting down.
TTTTTGCGAGCCATAGCATCAATGCCGGAAAAGGGTTCATCCAAAAGATATAAATCCGTTTTTCTGGAAAAAGTTAAAGCAATTACCAGCTTTTCTTTCATTCCTTTAGACATTTCAGATAAGCGCATGTCAGAATCTAAATTCATGAATTTTCTTAACTGCTCAAATTGCTTTAGACTAAAATCATGGTATAAAATTTGGTAAAATTTGACGATATCATTGATTTTAGTTGAATTAGCAAATCCTGTCAGGCCATCAGTAAAAGAAAGATGTGCCTTTCTGTCAGCTTCTTTGGCAAAACCTGCAACTTTAACAGTGCCTCGATAGTTTTTAGCTACGCCACTAATTATTCGCATTAAAGTAGTTTTGCCCGCTCCGTTTTCACCTAAAAGAGCAACAATTTTTCCTGGTTTAAGGGTTAAATTTAAGTCAGTAATAATTTTTTTCTGGTTCTTTTTGTAAACTAAGTCTGTTATTTCTAAGGGATTGCCCATTATTTACGCTCCTCTTTAAGATATTCAGTTAAAGATTTGAGAATTTGTTCATCAGAAACCCCTAAAGAGTTCATACTCTGAACAAATTTGTCTAGTTCAGCGTTAATTAATTCCCTTTTCGTTTTTTCAAGTAAAGTAGTATCTTCAGTGACAAAATTACCTTCTCCCCTCTTGGTATACAAAATGCCTTCAAAGTTCATTTGTTGTAAGGCACGTTGTACCGTATTGACGTTTACAGTGAGTTGCACTGCTAGTTCACGTACAGAAGGGATTTTTTTACCTGGCTTCAATTTGCCGGTAATTATTTGTCGATATAGGTATTGCTTAATTTGTAAGTAAATGGGAATGTTATCTTTAAATTCCACAAGTCCACCATCCTTTGGCCGTAATACACCTATAATACACTATCATAAACCAGATTTATTTTTTCCGCAAACCTTTTAATTGTTGTAATAACTTGCTTTTTTGTGAGAAATTATAAAATTGTAAAAGTAATTTTTTCTTATTTGCCTACCTATTTACGTTCACTAGCTTCATAAAAATGATTAAATAAGAAAACGTTGCTGACCAACAAAATAAGATCGCAAATTGTGGTTGACAAAATTGCAAAAGGTAAATCACTAGAAAAAGCAAGTCCGTAATTAGCTGGGTTAAATACTGATAAAAGAATTTTGTAGACAAATATATGTTGAATTTTAAAAAAGAACCAGATTAGTACAAAAATTATGAATAAATGGAGTATCTTTACTAGTGCTCCATTAACGTTGGCGGGTACAAAATCTATTATGGACTGGCTAGCAAAGTTAAAGAAACTGATAACAAAGTATAAAAAGAAACAACTTAAAATGGCTAAGACAATCGTACCAATTACAGTCCAGAAAAAATTGTAATCAAAATTAGGATGTAGATCCATTAGGAAATCATGAAGTCCTCGTTGAAAATCTTTATCAACCAAAAAAGATAAGAAACCTAGCATAACTGCAGCAACTACTTCAAGCGCAAGCATGTAAATAAAAGATACAAATGTACTCAAAACATTATCTAGATAAAACTGACTATCACTTATTCCAGCTAAACGCCAGGTTTGACTTCGATTAAATTTTTCACTTTGCAAAGGAGTTAAAATAAATACAAATAATATGACAAAGAAGGCTAAGATGACAAAATATAATGCCCATTCTGGTATCAAACCGACATTATTTTTTAAATTTTTTTGGATATGCCAATTTGTAACTTCATAATAAGTAAAAAAGGCACATGCTAGAGCTGCAATTAGCTGAAAAGACAGCAATATTTTTAATTTTTTTGCTTTAATTTTAAAAAATCTATTGAATAGTCTGCTAAATTCCGACATTTTGACTCCTTATTTTTATTTCTAACTGGTGACAAATATTGTTTTACTAGCTACTTTTTTCTTCTGCCTCAAAGAAATACTTAAATAAAAAGATATTAATAACGTACATTATTAAATTAACAACTACAACAATTACATTAACATATGGTAAAGCGTTGTTATAAGCCGGATTTAAGTTTAAAAAATTCAAGAGGCTGCCTAAAACTTGATCGACAAAAATTTTTTCTACTTTAGTAAAAAGCCATGCTATTACGATAACAATAAAAATATGTAATAGTTTCACAATTAAGCCGTTTGAAGCTACAGGAAGATAATCCATGATGGCTTTACTGGAAAAATTTAAAAAGCTGATCAATAACGAAATGAAAAAGCAACATAAAAGTATGAGTAGCGTGATATCAAAAATAAAACGAATTGTATTTAGTTCAAAATTTGGTCTAAATTGCTTAAACATTCTCTCACATGAATTACGAAAAGCCTTGTCCATAAAAAATGAAGCAGTTAGCAAGATACCAGCAACAATGATGTTAAGAATAATGAAATAAACAAACGTTGCAAATGTGCTTAAACTGTTAGCAATGTAAAATTTTTCGTCACTAATTGCAGTTAAACGCCATGTTTGACTATGGTTAATCTTTTCATTTTTAACAATAATATAAATAAAAAAGAAAATGACAAAAAAGACACCTAATAGACAAAAGCCCATTAACCAGTCAGGTAAAAGCTCAGTATAAGAATTTAAAAATTCACCTATCTTACCTGTCCCGATTAGCAGACCAAAAACAGAAAATGCAAGGGCACCAACTGTTTGAATAATTAAAAATGAATAAACATTTTTTGCTTTTTCGACAAAGAATCTGCCAAACAAATTTTTAAATGAGGTCATACTCTTTCCCCCTACTATGAAAATATTGTAAAAAATATTAGGATTTACTTCTCTTCTGCTTCAAAGAAATGATTGATTAAAAAGATGTTGATGCCAAGCATTATCAAATTAGCAACAAACATCATACCTACAACATATTCTAATCCCGCAAGATCAGTAGCTTTTAGTAAAAAAAGATTTACAAAAGAGTTTATCAATACTCTATAGAGCTTAACAAGCAGTCCCATTAATATGATAATGATGAATATACGAATAAAAGAAATTAAAATATGACTTGATGCTTGTGGTAAAAAACTTAAAATTGCCTGACTGGAAAAGTTGAGGAAACTAACCAAAAAATAAATAAAAAGAGAAGTTAGAATTACCAACAGTATAATACAAATAAAGGTAAGAAATGTGTCAGTATCTAAATTGAGTTCAAACCGCAAATTTTTGCCAAATTTGGGATAGGCAAAAATAGATACAAAGAATAATCCAAGCGCAATGATAAAATCTAAAAAGACAAAATAGATTAGAGAAACAAATGAACTTAAGATATTATCAATATAAAACGTGCCATCGCTGATTGGTGCTAGGCGCCATGTCTTACTTCTATTTAAGCGTTCATTCTGAACGACAGTTAAAATATATAAAATAGGTCCAAACAAGAAAGTAAAGGAAGCAAATAAGGCCATCCATCCTGGAAAAAATTCAAGGTTATTGTTCAAATTTAAGTGAAACCTGCCAGAATAAAAACTAAAATAAGTAAAAAACGCTGATGCCAGAGAACTGATAAATTGCAGGACAACTAGTAGATGAACATATTTGGCTTTTTTTTCAAAAAGTTTGCCAAATAAGTGGTTGAAAGTAGCCATTATTCATCCTCCGCCTCATATAAACTTTCATAGTAGTCTTCAACACTCTTATGGTGTTCGCGTATCTCTTCAGTTGATTTATGAGTATAAATGGTTTGGTCTTTGATTATGACTATTTCGTCTAACATACTGGCAATTTCGTTGACAAAATGATCTGAAACGAGAATTGTTGATTTTTCTGGTTTCCATAAAATGATTGAGTTAATAATTTTTTTACGAGCCATAGCATCAATACCGGAAAAAGGTTCATCCAATAGGTAAAGATCAACTTTGCGCGAAAATGCAAGTGCAATAATTAATTTTTCTCGCATCCCTTTTGACATCTCAGATAACCGCATTTCAGGATCTAATTTCATAAACTGACGAAGTTGCTCAAATTGTTTACCATCAAAATCTTGATAAATAATTTCATAAAACTTAACAATATCTTTGATTTTAGTTGAGTTGTTAAAACCCGTTAGACTATCAGTGAATGATAGTCGGGCTTTTCGTTGAGCCTCTTTACTTTCACCAGAAATTTTTACGGTTCCACGATAGTTTTTAGCCATCCCACTAATTACCCTCATTAAGGTCGTTTTACCAGCGCCGTTTTCGCCTAAAAGTGCTACTATTTTTCCTGGTTGTAAATTTAAGTTGATATTATTTAAAATCGTCTTCAGATTTTTCTTGTAAGTTAAATCTCTGATTTCTAAAAGATTATCCATTTTTTTACCCCCTACTTTAAGTGATTAGCCAAAATAAGATGAGTTTGTTTTGGCGTGATTCCTAAGCTTTTCATGTTCTGAACAAACTTACGTTGTTCAGCAACTATCATGTCTCTTTTGATTTTTTCCAATAATTTTTTATCGCTAGCAACAAAATTACCCTCTCCCCTTTTAGTAATTAAAAGCCCTGACGTAGTCATTTGTTTGAGTGCTTTTTGAATAGTATTAACGTTTACTGTCAACTGCGTTGCTAAATGACGTACAGAGGGAATCCTCTGATTTGGCTCAAGCTTGCCGGTGATTATTTGGCGACATAGATATTCTTTTATTTGTATATATATCGGTAAATCGTCTCTAAAATGCATAATTTTCTTCTAACTGTATTACATTTATAATACACTATAATATTACAATAAACTTAAAAGTTA
>CAMLRO010000019.1 GCA_946482425.1 uncultured Lactobacillus sp. | reverse complement strand
GATCAAACATATACTGTTGCCATTCATGAAATTTTTCAACACGATATTTATGGTTGAATGCTTTAGCAGAATCAATCTCTTTAATCAATTTGTTATTTTCAGGAGTAACAAATCTGGTATAGTTCGCCGGTCCACCTTCACTATATAATCCATTGGGTGATGGTTCCGTAGAAAGACCCCAAGCACCTAGAAACATATCTACTTGAGGATTATCGTTTTGAACTTTATCATAAAACGAGTTACGTTCTGTCAACCGGCCATTTAGAAGACCTACATTTAGCCCAATTTTATGCCACTGCTGCAAGTAATTTTGGATAATGGGTCCTTGTGTAGCATCACCCGACATAGCTAAAAAGTTGATTTTTAAAGGCTTACCATTGGGTTGAACGCGCCATTTGCCTTTTTTCTTATAGCCAGCCTTATCTAAAAGTTCATTAGCCTTTTTTAAGTTATAAGAAAATCCTTTAACATTTTTATTATATACATCACCATATTGCTTTGGTATTAATGTTGGAATCCTGAAACTCAGATTGTTATTATATCGCTTATTGACATCCTCTACATTCATGGCATACCCAATAGCTTGCCTTAAGGCTTTATTATTCATTTTACTATGAGGATTCATAACATTTTTACCTTTTTTAGCATCAAACTTGCCGACTTTAAACCCTAGGTATGAGTAATATAAAGGAATTTCAGCAATAAACCTCACATCTTTAGTATCTTTTACTTGTTTCCACTGAGCATTAATAACTTGGGCAATATCAAACTTATGTGATTTAATTGCCTGAGAAGTTGAATTAGGAGAAACAACTTGGTAAATAATTTTATCCAGTTTTGGTTTGCCTTGCCAATAGTATTTGTTTGGTACCCATGTAGCTGACTGTCCACGAACTAGTTTATCTAACTTATAAGGACCAAAATACATTGGTCTTTTTCTAACTTTATCTGAAGATTCGAGTTTGCTAAAAGGTACATCCTTTAAATAGTGATAGGGTGAAGCTGATTCCCAATAATAGTCATTACCACTAAAGGCCATTCCTGGTGTCATATAGGAAAAATGCAAGATCATTTTGCGACCATTATCACCATCCGGCAATTCAATTCCTGAGATTTTTTTGGCTTTACCCTCATGATATTCCTTCATTCCTTTTAAAACTTCCATTTTAGTAGAATATCTTTGAGCTTTAGTATTTTTATTAGCCAATATTTCATAAGGATATGCCATATCTTTAGCAACTACTTGCTTGCCGTCTGACCACTTAACACCCTTTTTGATTGTAATAGTTATAGTTTTGTTTTTTTGATCCAGCCTCATTGTTGCTGGGCCCTTATCATTTATTTTGTAGTTATCATCCGTATAAAACAAAGATTCTTCACCTGGCGATGCAACATCTGCATCAGTCGCAGTTACGCTTAATTCATCAGTAAATATTCCTGTAAAAGGCGTATCTGTTTCAACGGCAACTCTAACAGTTCCTCCTTGCTTTGTTTGCTTTTTTGGCAAAGCATTGGGAAATTTACTTGCTTCCTTCGAACTGTCCTCATTATTACTTTTATTTCCTTTATTACAACCAACCAGAGCCATGGCACATGTAGCTATAATACCGATGGAGCATAAAAAATTTTTTTCTTTCATCATTCTTCTCTCCTTACAAAAGTACAAACACGATTTAAAACTTAAATCAAATAATAACAAAAAAGATTAGAAAAACAATAGTTTTATTAATTCTTAATTAAAGTTTTCTACAAAATCATATTATTTTATTAGCAAAAATACAAAAAACAAGTTTAAGAAAATTGATGGCCTCTATAATTTATCCTGTTGATGACTTATCTATGTGGTAAGCTGTTAATGGGTTTTTTATTGCATAAAAAAAGGAGGACATTTTCCTCTTGCTTCGTGTAATAAAATATTAACTTCACCCAATATTTTTTTATAGAAGGTTTGAATTATGTTCTCTCTCGATAATTATATTAAATTTGCGCTTGATATTAAAGATCAAAACATTGTTTTTGAAGATTATTTCTTCCGCCTGGTTAACGGCCATAAGCAAAAAGTTTACCAAGCTGTCTTATTGCAGCCCAGCTGTCCTTTCTGTGGCTCGGAGGATGCGGACACAATGGCCGCTTGAAAACCGAAATCCGCTATCCTGCTGCCAATGCCAGTCAGCCATTCATTATTAGGCTTTTTGCTTTTTAAGCAGCGAGTCTGGTGTCGCACCTGCAATAAGCGCTCAATGGCTTAATTCCACCTGGTAGACGAAGGCATACTTCTTCAGTGTGAAAGCTCACTAATATCTACAATCTGCTAACCAGGATTAGGTTGGCAGAAAACAAGGTGAAAGAAAAAAACCAAGCACTTTATTAGCTGCTTGATTCTACTCACTTTAATCTCAATCAACAGGATTTGACAAATAGCTATAAAAGTATGAAGTGACCGCCAAACTTAGAACAAACTTGGGTGTCACTTCAGTATCATAATGCTTCTATCTGCTTCCTACTTTAGTATGTTTGATAAAGAGCCTTTTTTGTTTTTATATAAAAATTAATTAAAAATTTATTTTACTATTTTACAAATCCAATCTTGTACCACAATTGATGCCCATTAGAATTATCTGAAGGTTTAGTTGAATAACCTGTAACCTTATTATTTACTGCAATAACTTTATACGAATTATCCACAGGAACAACATATGCCTGCTTATTCATGTATTCCTGCCATTCATGGAATTTGTTAACTCTATATGTGTGATCAAATGACTTTTGCGAATCTATTTCTTGCAAAAGCTTATTATTTTCTGGAGTTGCAAATCGGCTATAATTCATCTGTGAAGTCTCACCATAAAGTGACGCAGGTGATGGTTCGCTGGCCAAAGACCAAGCTGCCATAAACATATCTACTTGAGGATCATCGTGCTGTAACTTGTCATAAAAAGAATTAAATTCTGTTAATCTTCCTCCAACTAATTTCACTTTTAGGCCAATCTTTTTCCACTGCTGAATATAGTTCTGCACAGTCGGTGATTGAATTGAACTCCCTGTCATTGCTAAAAATTTGATAGTTAGCGGCTTACCATTAGGTTGTACACGCCATTGACCTTGCTTTTTGTAACCAGCTTTATCTAAAATTTGATTGGCTTTTTTCAAATTATAGGTGTAACCTTTTGCTTTTTTATCGAAATAGTCTCCAAATTGTGCTGGAATTAAAGTTGGAACCCTAAAACTCAAACCTGCAGTATAGTGCTGATCAACCTCATCAATATTTATGGCATAAGACATTGCTTGACGAAGTGCTTGATTATTCATTTTTGCTTCAGAATTCATCACATTTTTGCCGGCCTTGGCATCCCATTTTCCAACTCTAAAGCCAATATAGTGATAACCTAGAGGAATTTGGGCAACAAAATTAACACCTTTAGTATCCTTAACTTCGTTCCATTGAGAATTAACTACCTGAGCTATATCAAATTTATGACTTTTAATTGCTTGTGAAATTGAATTCTGTGAGATTACTTGTGAAACCACTTTATCCAACTTAGGTTGGCCACGCCAATAATATTTATTTGGAATCCAAGTTACCGACTGACCACGAACTATTTTCTGAACTTTGTATGGACCGAAATACAATGGCTTTTTTCTAATTTGATCTGAAGATTGCAATTTTGCAAATGGAATATCTTTTAAATAATGATATGGCGCTGCGTATTCCCAATAATAACCATTACCACTATATACCATGCCCGGCTTCATCTCTTTAAAATGCAGAATGACAGTCAGTCCATTCGGACCTTCTGGCATTTCTATTCCCGAAATTGTTTTTGACTTGCCAATATGATATTCTTTCATTCCGACAATTTCTTCAAATTGATTACTGTATCGTTGTGCTTTGCTTTCCTTATTAGCCAAAATTTCATAAGGATATTCTATATCCTTAGCATTGACTTGCTTTCCATCAGACCACTTCACACCCTTTTTTATTTTAATCGTAATTGTTTTAGCATTTCGATTGAGCTTCATTGTAGCTGGACCCTTATTAGTGATTTTATAGTTATCATCAGTATCAAATAATTCTTCCTCTCCCGGTTCAGCAACCGAACTATCAATAGCTGTAGTTGATAATTCGTCAGAAAAAATTCCAGTAAAAGGTGTATCTGTCATAATTGCATACTTTAAAGTCCCGCCCTTTTTGGTATTTTTTACTGGAACAGATTGAGGAAATTTACTTGCAGTTTTAGCATTTTCATTCTTACCAGTGTTATTACCTTTGCCACATGCTGCTAAAGTTAGTGCAACAGTTGAGACGATACTGGCAGAATATAAAAATTTTGTTTTATTCATGTTTTAATTCATACTCCAATCTTTTATTGAATAAACTCTAAATTCTTGGAATAAGCTAACAAACATATTCTAGCATAGAAAAAAATGTTATCAAAAAATATCATAATAGTTTAATAAGCTTATAATAATAATTTTTAATTTAAAAGAGCTTTGTCTCTTTAGACAAAGCTCTTTGTATTCTAATATTGAATTAATTCTCACGTTGTCTGGCATCACCAGCACGCTGTAGGGCACGACCAACGTAATTTATACTTAGCGAAATTGCTAACAGTAAAATTGTAGCCGGAAGCCATAGCCAGGGACGACTTACTACGTTTACAGGATCATTGGCAAAACCAATTAAAGTACCTAATGATGGAACTGTTGCTGGTAAACCATAGCCAATGTAAGATAACGTAGTTTCAATACCAATATTACCAGCAATAGTTAATACAACATCAATAATAATCATTGAGGTAATATTTGGTAAAACTTCACGAAACATAATTTTCAGGTCTGAAGAACCTGAAGTTTTGGAAGCCAAAACATAATCTCTTTCTCTTTGAGATAGTATAAAGGCCCTAAAGTACCTTGCAGTTTTGGGCCACCCAAATATTGAAATAATCCAAATTAAACTAATAGGATTGTAGTTCGGAATAACAGAAACTAAAACAATTTCAATTGGGAAAGTTGGCAATACCTGAACAAAATCTACTATTCTCATTATTATGGCGTCAATGTTACCACCGTAATATCCAGATACTAGACCCACAAGTAAACCAACAGTTTCACAAACTACGGTTACACCTAAACCAATCAAAATGGAATTTCGTCCACCCATTATTAGTAACTTGACGATATCACGTCCACCATCGTCAGTTCCTAAGATATGGCCAGCAGTTCCCCATGGATTGTAGGCTTCTACTATATTTGTTTCAGTTACCTGAGCAGAATTTAAAAATAAGGAGCCTACCATGGTAAACAGCAATATTAGAACTATTACAACAAAAGCAGTTAATGCCACCTTATCTTTTACAATTTCTCTAATAATTACTTTAAAACTTGATTCAGGAGAAGAAACATTTTTCTTTTTATCTTTCAAATTAGTCTTAATTTCTTTCTTGTCGGACATATTTTCTCCTCCCTTTATTTAATTCTGATCCTTGGATCAATTATACTCATGATAATATCAGAAAGTAGATTACCTAATAGTGTTAAAATACCAAAAATTAATATTAAGGCAGTCAAAGTTGTGTAATCACGCTGACCAATAGAATCTAAAAATAACTTACCCATTCCAGGATAACTAAAAACTGATTCAACAATCATCGAGCCACTTAAAAGTCCAGTAATGACTGTACCGAAAGAAGAGGCAATTGGTAAAAGGGAATTACGTAAAATGTGTTTATTGAATACAACTTTTTCCGGCACACCCTTACTATGTGCTGTACGAACATAATCCTCAACTTTATTATCAACTATTCCCGTTCTTAAATATTGCACAATTGATGTAGTGGTAATTAATCCCACTAGAATAGCAGGTAGAATAATGTGATAAAGTTGGCTTCCTAATGTTCCCCAAAAACCAGAGGCACCTGGTGAAACAGAGCCAGAAATAGGGAACCAGCCCAAAGTAAAGCCAAATAACCAGATTCCCAGTATATAAAATACAAATGGCGGAATAGCGAAAGTAACATAATTAAAAATCTGAACTGCTTGATCTTGCCATTCATCTTGGTGACGACCCGCTGTTACTCCCATAGGAATAGAAATAGCATAGCAGATAGCCGTAGATAATAATGATAACCAGAAAGTATTAACAGCACGATCGGCAATTAAAGAAGTAACAGGCACATGCTGGATATAACTTGTACCCAGGTCTCCTTTAAACAGGTTTCCTACCCAGCGTGCATATTGAACTGGTGCAGGATCATATAAACCAGCCGCTCTTTTTAAAGCTTCAAGTTGCTTAGGATCAGTATTTGGATTAATTTGTCCAGTGAAAGGATCACCTGGCATCATCTTAGCCAAGAAAAATACCAAAATACTCAAGATAATAATTTGCGGGATCATAATTAAAATTCGTCTGAGAACTGTTTTCCACATGATTATGCCCCCTCCTTTTCATTTATCTTCTCTTCGTTCAATTCTTTTTTCGGTAAAGCTACTAAATGTTTGCCAGAAACTTGTTGCAAAGGAAATACACGACCATCCTTGTCATACCATTTGCTTTGATCATTTTGAAATTCTTTCTCAACTTCTTGTCGGTGTTTTTTATGCTCATCACGATGTTCAACATCAACTTGCGGTATAGCAGAGAGCAATCTCTTAGTATAAATATGTATTGGATGCTCATAAATATCTTCTCTTGAGCCTATTTCGACTAAACGTCCTCGGTGCATAATAGCTAAGTTTTCAGACATATGCTTAACAACGCCCAAATCGTGAGAAATGAAAAGATAGGCAATGTTATATTGCTGCTGAATATGCTTCATAAAGTTTAAAACCTGAGCTTGCACAGACAAATCCAAAGCACTAGTAGGTTCATCAGCAACAATTAAACGAGGATTAGTTGCAACCGCACGAGCTACGCCAATTCTTTGTCTCTGTCCCCCAGAAAATTCATGAGGGTATTTGTAAATTGAATCACTAGGCATACCTACGATATCCAGTAATTCTTGAACACGATCACGTTCTTGGTCTGTGGTTAAATTTTCGAAATTTCGAATAGGTTCAGCAATAATGTCTTCGATTCGTTTTCTCGGGTTTAAACTCGACATTGAATCTTGAAAAATCATTTGGACATCTTTATTGTAGTTTAGTTTGCGTCGATTTCTAGATTTGGTAATATCAACACCCTTGTAAAGGATACTACCACTAGTCACAGGCTCAACACCCACAATGGCTTTACCAGTAGTTGACTTGCCTGAACCGGATTCACCAATCAGACCATAGGTTTCACCTTCATTAATGGTAATACTAATGTCATCAACCGCTCTTACATAATCAGTAATCCTGTTCCAGAAACCTGATCTAATGGGATAATGAACTTTTAAGTTTTTTATTTGAATAATTTCTTTAGCCATAAATTACTCCCCACCTACTTCATCTTGAAAGTGGAACGTCTTCCAGCAAGTACATCTTACCCAGTGACCAGGCTCAACTTCATGCATTACTGGGTTCTCTTCATGTGCACTGGCAGGAATCCATGGAATTCTAGCAGCAAATCTGTCGCCTTTTCTAGGCATATTTTGCAATGAAGGGACTGTTCCTTGAATAACATGTAAATCTTCTTCTTCGTCTTCTGATTGAGGCATTGAATTTAACAAGGAGCGAGTGTATGGATGCAGTGGATGCTCAAAAATAGTTTTTACATCGGCTTTTTCTACTATTTGTCCACCATACATAACTGCAACTTGATCAGCAGTTTCAGCAACTACACCTAAATCATGAGTAATCAAAATAATACCAGATTGAGATTGTTTTTGAATATCTTCAAGCAGGTCCAAAATTTGAGCTTGAATAGTAACGTCCAAAGCAGTAGTAGGCTCATCTGCAATGATAATTTCAGGCTTACATGCAATTGCCATAGCAATCACGACCCTCTGCCTTAATCCTCCTGATAATTCGAAAGGATACATTTGAAATGTTTCTTCTGGCTTTGGCATCCCTACTTGATTGAATAATTCAATCACACGATTATGACGCTCTTTTTCATTCATATCTGTGTGGTAATAAAGCGTTTCAGCTACCTGATCGCCAACACGCATCAGCGGATTCAAACTGGCTAATGGATCCTGAAAGATCATACCAATTTTATCTCCACGTATTTTGTTAAACAAGTTTTCATTTAATCCAACTAGATTTAACTCATTATATAGAATATCACCAGTTACTTTCGTATTTTTATGGTCGTACAAGCCGATAATACTCGATGCAATTGTACTCTTACCACAACCAGATTCACCTACAATGGATAAAATTTCATTCCGCTTCAACGTTAAATTAATATCATCTGCAGCATCATAAAATTTCCCATTTAAACGATATGCAGTATGCAAATGCTGGATATCTAGCAAGAGATCACTTTGTTTTTCCAAAGGTCATTTCCCCTCTCAAATCTTCAATGAATTTATTAAAGATATTTAATAAATTTATTTAATTTCTAATTATAACCGTGAAACATTTTGTATGCAAATTAATAATGAATATTTTTTAGTTATTTTTGGTGATCCGCAACATAATTAACTGCATCACCAACTGTTTTAATTTTTTCTGCATCTTCATCAGAAATCTCGGCGCCGAATTCATCTTCTAGTTGTAAAATGAATTCCACTAAGTCAATGGAATCAGCGTCCAAATCACTTTTGAAATTAGTTTCATCGGTTATCTTTTCTTTTTCAACTTCAAAATTATCTGCTAGTATATCTCGAATTTTAGTAAAAATTTCTTCTTTACTCATAGTTTTACCCCTTATTTTCAACAGCAAACTCTACCTTAAAATTATCAATTATTTTTTCCTGTAAAATTTTATCAATTTGTTTAATCGTAAAATAAACAGCACGTTGACCTGAGCGACCATGTGTTTTGACTACGGGAGCATTGACTCCGAGTAAAACTGCACCACCATATTTATCAACATCAAATTTTGAAACTAAACCTTTTAAAGCTTTTTTGATCATTAATGCGCCTAATTTAACAAAAAGGCCGTTATTAAGCAAGTTTTCCTTCAATAGATGAATCAAAACACCTGAGGTTCCTTCAATGTTTTTTAAAACTGCATTACCAGTAAAACCATCTGTTGCAATCACATCAGCTTTACCATCTAATAATTCATTTCCTTCAATATTACCTATAAAATTAACTTTGCTTTCTAATAACAGCTGGTAGGCTTTTTGATGAACATCATCACCTTTATCGCTTTCGGACCCATTATTAAGCAAACCAACGCGCGGATTTTTAATTCCCCGCACTTTTTCTGCATAATACGAAGCCATTTTAGCCCAAGCAAGCAGATATTCTGGTTTACTTTTGGCATTAGCACCAACATCAATCATATTAAATCCATCATCTGAATTTTTTACTGGAAGAGTTGGCATGAACCCAGGGCGGGCCACTCCTTTAATGCGTCCTATAATAAATATACCACAAGCTAAGATGGCGCCTGTGTTACCTAATGAAAAAAGTGCATCTGCCTTGCCCTGCTTCACATATTGTGCGGCCACGACAAGTGACGAATCTTTTTTAGATCTAATGGCCTTGACTGGCTCATCTTCATCCAAAATAATTTCAGAAGTATTAACTACTTCTATATGACTGCTATCACTACCCAATAATTTTTTTATTCTTTTTTGGTCACCAAAAAGTACGAATTTTGTTTCCGGTAACTCTTTTTTGGCCCTTAAGACTGCTTGAATAATTGCCTCAGGCGCATTTTCTCCACCCATAGCATCAATAGCAATAGTTCTCATTGTATCCTCAACCTTTACTATGTTCTCTTTTGCTGTAATTGTTTATATTCTAACACTTCTTTTAAAGTTTTATTTTCTGAATTTTGCAAGAATGGATCATTTTTGATTAATTTTCTGGCCTCTTTTTGTGCTACTACCATAGTATCGTAGTTGTTAACTACGTCACCAACTTGAAATTCGGGTAAACCAGATTGTGCCTTACCAAAAAGATCTCCTTCTCCCCTCATCTTTAGGTCTTCTTCAGCCAATTTAAAACCGTCTGTTGTTGATGCCACGATTTTCATACGGGCTTTCCCTGCCTGTGTGTTAGGATCAGCCAAAAATATGCAATAACTCTGAGTTTTTCCTCTGCCTATTCGCCCTCTTAACTGGTGAAGCTGACTAATCCCAAAACGATCAGCATTATAAATCACCATCATATTAGCGTTTGCCACGTCAACTCCAACCTCAATAACGCTAGTCGTTACCAAGATATTGATGTTTCCAGCAGCAAATTCAGCCATTATCTTATCTTTTTTATTACCAGGCATTTGACCGTGAAGTAATACCACTTTTTCTTCAGGAAAATCTTGACTTAATTTTGCATAAAGCTGTTCTGCATTTTTTAAATCTAATGCTTCTGACTCCGTAATTAAAGGAGTAACAGCGTAAATTTGATATCCTTGCGCAAGCTGCTCTCGCATCAATTGGTAGACTTGCTCCATTTGCGCACTAGTTTTCCAGGAAGAAACTACCTTTTTCCTTCCAGCTGGAAGATGTCGTATTTCAGAAATGGCCATATTGCCATAAACTGTCAAAGCCAAAGTTCGGGGAATAGGCGTTGCGGTCATAGCTAAAATATCGGGCAAATTTCCCTTATTGATCAAAGATTGCCGCTGATTGACACCAAATCTGTGTTGTTCATCGATAATCACCAATCCCAAGCTTTTAAAAATAACAGTATTTTGGATCAGAGCATGTGTTCCAATCACGACATTAATAGTGCCATCAGCAAGCTCCATGTTAATTTCTCTGCGCTCCATGCTTTTAGTCGAACCAGTCAGTAGGGCACAACGAACGCCCAGAGGCCTGAGTAATTCATCAATCTTTTTAAAATGTTGACTAGCCAATATTTCTGTAGGAACCATGAGAGCAGCTTGGAAACCAGCAGTTACTGCTGCAAAAAGTGCATAGACAGCTACAATCGTTTTTCCAGAACCAACATCACCCTGTAATAAACGGTGCATTTGGATTGGAGAAAACATATCAGCAAAAATTTCATTAATAACATTTTTTTGGTCGGTTGATAAGTCAAAAGGCAAAGACTTGGTTAATTTAGCTACTGCACTTAAATCATACTTTTTAGCAAAGCCCTTATTTCGAGGATTAACTTCGGTTAGTTGGGCAAGCTCAGCTTGAAAAATAAAAAACTCCCTAAAGATAGCACTTCTTTTGGCAACTTGTGATTCAGTAGCATTTTGGGGATGATGCATTTTTTGGATAACATCAGATTCATTAAGCAAATGATATTTTTTCCTAATTGAAACTGGAACAACATCATCAACATCAGTTAAGTAATCAGCTAAAGCCAAATTAATTAAATCAACCAGTTTTTTCTGCTTTAAGTGACGGTTCACAGAATAAATGGGAGCCATACCACTATCATTTTCTTTAGCAGCAATGAACTTAAAAGCAGCTAAACTTTGCCTAGAAATATTATATTTGCCGTAAATCGCAACTTCTTTGCCAACCTCAATTTTTTCTTTCAGCCACGGCTGATTAAAAAAATTGACCATGACTACATCATGGTCAATTCTCATTTTGAAACTAAGTCTGCTTTTTTTATAGCCGAACCTGGTTACGAAAGCAGGAGTCGCTACAATTCCTTTTAACATTACCTTTTGACCATCCATGATCTGGTCAAGAGGAATCGTTTGCAGCTCATCATAACGAAACGGAAAATAATATAACAAATCATAAATGCTATAAATTCCCAGGCCGCCCAGTGCAGCAGCTGTTTTAACTCCAACCCCTTTTAAGTCACTAACAGGAGCAAATAGTTTTTTGGCAATCATAACTACTCAACAGAAATCAAGAAATTGTATACGGGTTGGCCACCGTCATGAATCTCAAATTCAAGGTCATCATGCTTTTCTTTAACTGCTTCAACCAATTCTTGAGCTTCTTTCTTATTAGAATCTCGTCCATACATCACAGTAACGATTTCGGTATCTTCATCCAGCATTTTTTCAACCATTGATGAAGCTGCAGTAATGATATCAGTTTCAGCCACTTTAATATCACCATCAATTATTCCCAAATAATCATCCTGATGAATTTCAACTTCATTAATTGTTGTATCACGGTTAGCTTTAGTAACTTCCCCAGAAACAACAGTATCAAGAGCGTCAGTCATGTTGGCAACATTGTCTTCTAGAGAATCATCGGCATCAAATGAAAGCATGGCTGTTAAACCTTGCGAAATTGTTTTAGTAGGAACAATGCCAACTGGAATATCACTTACTTCAGCTGCTTGTTTTGCTGCCATAATAATGTTGCCATTATTCGGCATCACAATTGCTTTTTTAGCACCTGATTTTTTGATTGAGTCAATAATGTCTTGCGTTGAAGGGTTCATTGTTTGACCGCCAGAAATAATGCGGTTAACACCCTCACTTTCAAATAATTTACGAATACCGTTACCTGAAGCGACAGCAATAACAGCAAAATCAACGTTTTCTTGGTTTTCCTCACTATTATTTACTATTGTTTCATGTTGAATCCGCATATTGTCAATTTTAATTTTTCCTAATTGACCAAATTGACTGCCATATGCAAAAATCGCTCCTGGATGTTCAGTATGAATATGAACTTTGGCCACTTCTTCATCTGAAACAGCTAAAAGTGAGTCACCCAATTGAGACAAATGTTCTCTAAATTCATCTAAATTGAAAGTTTTCTTATTGGGAACATCAGCAGTTAAGTCAACCATAATTTCAGTACAGTAGCCATTAGCAATATCCTGTGTTGAAAGTTGTGATTGTACTGACTGGTGGTGCATCGCATTTATCATTTCATCCATTTCACCTTCATCAGGCTGATAGCGATCGGCAAACTCTTCACCTAAAAGTCCTTCTAAAAAGCCCTCATATATAAAGAGTAATCCTTGTCCACCTGAATCAACTACACCTACTTGTTTTAAAACAGGCAGTAAGTCTGGTGTAGTCTTCAGCGCCTTTTTTGCACCTTCAACAATGGCTTTCATAACTTCTTCAACATCATCGGTTTCATTGGCCTTATTGGCACCTTCTTGCGCGCCAATCCGAGCAACAGTCAAAATAGTTCCTTCAACTGGCTTCATTACGGCTTTGTAAGCTGTTGCAACTCCATTAGAAAAAGCATTGGCCAACTCTTGTGCATTAAGAGTTTTCATACCTTGAGTTGCCTTATAAACTCCTCTAAAGAGCTGAGACGAGATTACCCCACTATTACCACGGGCACCCATCAACATCCCTTTAGCAAGGCTTTCTGTCAAATCACCCACACTATTACTAGTATTTTTGGCAACAGCTTTAGCGCCACTTTCAATAGTTAAATTCATATTTGTTCCAGTGTCTCCATCAGGAACAGGGAAAACGTTCAAAGAGTTAATAAACTCTGCGTTGCGACCAAGTCTGTGCGTAGCAACGCGAACCATATCTCTAAATTTTTTACTGTCTATTTCCTTTAAAACCAATATTTCTACCCTCCGCTTGAGTTATTCATCAAGCACTTTAACACTTTGAACGATGACATTAACAGCTTTAGTTTCAATTCCAAGTTGATTTTTCAAATTGAATTTAACACTATCTTGTACGTTGCGACTTACTTCAGATATTTTTAAACCATAGCCGACTATTATATAAACATCAACCGTAATCTTATTATCCTCAGACTTAACAACAACACCGCGCTTATAATTTGCTCGATTCAATATTCCATCGAAACCATCACGGATAGCATTTTTTGAAGCCATGCCAACAACACCGTAGTTAGATGTAGCTGCGCTACCAACAACAGTTGCAATCACTCCATTTGAAATATCAATCAAACCGTTTTTTGTTTTGATTTTTACAGCCATGTTTACCTCCGTATCATTGTTCTCATATTATGAATCTATTTTATCATAGTAATCAAGTTTAAATACAAAAATCCCTTCTTAAAAAATACTTTTGCAGTTGCAATGATCTTAAACTTATGCTATCTTAACTTAGTATGAAAACACAATAAAGGAGGTTTAGCAAATGGCAAAAGATTATATCACTGGCAAAAAGACCACTTTTGGTAATACACGTTCACACTCACTGAATTCATCACGTCGTGCGTGGAAGCCAAACCTTCAAAAAGTTCGTATTCTTGTTGATGGCAAGCCAAAGCGTGTATGGGTTTCAACTAAGACATTAAAATCTGGTAAAGTTACCCGTGCCTAACGTAAATAATAAAGTTTTAAAAAACAGAAGTTTTCTTCTGTTTTTTTATTTCCCAAAATCTGGTAATTTTTGGACCTTGTATTTAATTAAAAACTACACTGCATGGCTACAATCAGAAAATAGCCAAAATCAAACAAAAAGGACCAAGTCCGAGTGAATATCGGCAGTTAGTCCTCGCTTAATAGTGTCCTAATTTTAGAGCTCTTATTAGATTTCTGCTGTTTTTTATTATCTTATATTTTGAAAACGATTAATATCCCTAGATTGAATAACGGCTACTACACCTTTTTCAAAAGATAAACTAAACTGATTTTCATTAAGTAAAAATTCATTCGAACTAAATGAAATAGGATTGATTCCGTTAAATTCATTTAAATTATATCTAGCTCCAGCTATTTTTAAATTTTTAACTGCTGTTAACGGTATTACTCCAAAATATTTATAAGTCGATAATTTTTTAATCACATGGTGTCCGCAGTTGTAAAATCTAATTGAATTTTGTTGGTCTATAAGTTCAATTTTTTCAGCAAACCGGTTAAATTCAGGTTTGAGAACCATAAATAAATTAGATAAAAAGTGATCTAAGCGTCCTCCAGTCGCTCCAAAAAGGGTTAAATAAGAAACATGATAATCTATAAACGCACATCTAATAGCCATTTCGGTATCCGTCAAATCTTTTTCTGGAAGCGAATACCTGATATCTCTGACATTTTGTTCAATTAATCTTAATTCATTTTTTTGTAATGAATCAAAATCTCCTTCAGCGACATCAATTTTCATGCCCATTTCTTTTAAAAGTAAAGCTCCACGATCAACGCCGATTATTAAATCACCGTTTTTTTTAGCTGTTAAAAGTTGCTGGTTAAGATCCTTCGGCCATAATTGTTTAGGAGCACCTAACAACGCCCAGGCCTTCATTGTAATATTCCTTTTAGTTCAGCAATCTGTTGTTCAACACTATTTTGACAAAAGAGATATGATCCAGCAACAAAAATTTCTGCTCCTGCATCCTTAGCTTTTTTAGCAGTTTGATCATTGATCCCTCCATCAACTTCAATTGGAACTTTACCTTTAACTAATCTTGAAGCTTCCTTGATTCTAGAAAGAGATTCTGGAATAAATTTTTGTCCACCAAAACCGGGAAAAACAGTCATCAGCAAAATTTGATCTATTTTAGATATAAATTTGGAAAGTACAGAAATGGGAGTATCAGGATTAAGAACCACCCCGGCTTTAACCTGATTTTCTCTTAAATACTCCAACCAGTAGTTTAGTTTTTCTTCAGTCATTGCCTCATAATGAAGCAAGATAATTTGAGCCCCCGCTTTAGTGAAAGCTGGTACCAAATCATCAGGATTATTGCTCATCAAATGAATCTCAGCCTCACTAGCAGGAAAAGTTTTTTTGAAATCTGAAACAAGTTGTGGACCAAAAGATAAATTAGCTACAAAATGCCCATCCATGATATCAATGTGGAACCTTTTTATGCCTGCATTCACAGCTGTCTGAATATCTTTTTCTAAATTTAAATTATTAATATTTAATATTGATGGTGCTATCAATGTTATCTCCTCACTTTAAATATTCTGGTAATTTGCCATTTTCTATTTCTTTACGCAATAATAAATAATTATCATAGCGGCTTTTTGTTATTTTACCTTTTTTAATTAGTGCTTTTACCTCACATTTAGGCTCATTAAGATGTTGGCAACCACGGAACTTGCAATATTTACTTGCCTTTTTAAATTCAATGAAATAATTACGTAATTCATTGATTTTTATTGGAGTTAAATCAATTGCAGAAAACCCTGGCGTATCCGCAAGATAACCTTTACCTAAATGAAAAAGGTTCACAGTTCTAGTGGTGTGCTTGCCCCGATTTAAAGAATTTGAGATAACTCCAGTTTCTTGATTCAAGCCTTTTTTAAGTGAATTAATTAACGTTGATTTGCCTGCCCCAGATTGACCAGCTAATGTCCATATTTGTTCGGAACCAATATCATTAGGTAAATTACTAGCAACTTCTTTTTGACTATAATAGACCTTATAGCCAATTTCCTGATAATACTTCAAATTTGCTTCAATTTTAGTTAATTCCAGTCTGTTTGTTAAATCTCTTTTTGATAAAAAAATACTTACAGGAACGTTTTTCCAAGAAAAGAAAGTCAAAAAGCGATCTAATAATTGTAGCGAAAAATCCGGTTGGACAGCAGACATTACGAGTAAAATCTGAGTAACATTAGCTAGGGCAGGACGACCAATCAGGTTTTTACGAGGCAAAACTGCAACCAAGTAACTTGTGCCCTGATCATCAATTTGTATTTTAACGTGATCACCAACAACAGGCTTTAAATTATTCTTACGGAAAACTCCTCTAGCACGTGTTCTTACAATATCAGTGCTTGTCTGAACATCATAAAAGCCCGCAATCAGACCAATGACAATTCCTTGATCTTCTTTAATCATTTTTGACCTTCTCGTTCAAAATAGTCTGCCCGTCGCGCACTACTTTTAGTTGACCTGGACCGTCTTTAAGTTCAAATGGAATTGAAAAATTCATATCCTTTTTAATATATAAATCCCGATAAATATTGTCAATTGAATGATTATCGTCTGAAATATAAATTTGAACATGATTGCCCCGTTTATCATCGGAATCATCGTCATCAGTATCTTCGTAACTAACTGTGAAGTTTTTGATTGCCGTCAGATTACGTTGTTTTTTGGGACCCTCAGAAACATTAACTGATATAGTGCTTCCATTCGGTACTTCTGTACCTGCTGCCGGACTCATGGAAATAATTTTACCCTTTTTAACTTTATTTGAGTATGCGGAACTGACTTGTAAAGTCAATCCATGTTTATGTGCGAATTCTTGCGCTGCTTTTAAAGAATAATCAGATAAATCCGGTAATTTAATCATATGAGCTTTTGCACGATGACTTTTTCCTTTAGATACGGTTAAAGTAATTGTTGTTTGCTCCGGCTTTACTTCAACATCAGCTGCAACGCTTTGAGAAATCACATGATTTGGTGGAACGCTAGAAGAAAACTGATTTTCACGAATTATTTCAAAGCCTAGTTTTTCGAGTTTTTGCACTGCAATTTCATATTCATCACCAGTTACATCAGGAACTCTTACCATGCCAGCTCCATCCGAAATATAAAGATCAATAAATCTGCCTCGTTTTATTTCTGCTCCTGCAGTGGGCGAGGTTTCAATTACTTTACCACGATCTATACTGTCAGAACTTCTGTGTCTTATTTTACCTACTTTCAATCCTACGTTCTCCAGTTTATTTCTTGCTTTTGTTTCACTCATATTGGTGACATCTGGAATACGAACATCTTTATGATTATTACTGTTAAGAACAAAAAACATCAAACCAACAATTAAAACCGCAGCAATTCCTACAAAAAGCCACCACCATTTATGTTTACGCAAAGCCTGTGCAAAACTAGAATGATTTGCTTTGGATTCTTCTAGTGGCCCATTACTTTGAGTTTTGCCTTCTTCAGTTACCTTACTGCTATTTGGGCTAGACTTGAAACTAGGTAAAATAATTGTTTCATCATCATTATTCCCGTGTGTAGGCTTAAAAACCGGTTCATTTGCTCTACCTGGCTCTAAACTGCTATCAAGATCATCTTTCATTTCTTTAGCTGAATCATACCGATCTCGTGGATCTTTAGCAGTTGCTCTTAAAACAACATTTTCAAGTGCTTGTGGAATATTGGGATCTTGTTTTCTGATTGAAGGTATAGGCTCTTGTGCATGCTTTAAAGCAATTGAAACAGCTGAGTCTCCATTAAATGGCACATGACCAGTAATCAATTCATACAGAATTATCCCTAAAGAATAAATATCAGACTGTTTGGTAACGAGTCCACCCCTCGTTTGTTCTGGGGACATATAGTGAACGGAACCAATCGCTGAATTCGTTTGGGTAATTGAATTTTGATTTAAAGCCACAGCAATACCGAAGTCGGCAATTTTTATATTTCCATGTTTATCCATTAAAATATTTTGCGGCTTTAGATCTCTGTGAATAACGTTATGTTTATGAGCCAAAGACATTGCACTCAGTATTTGGTCCATAATGCGGATAATATCTCCTAAGTGCAATGGAGAATTTGCTCTAATATAGTCTTTTAAATCCGGCCCATCGACATATTCCATAACCATGTATGGTAAGCCATGATCAGTGCCAACATCTAAAACCATTACTATATTAGGGTGACTCAATTCGCTTGTTGCTAGTGCTTCTCTTTGAAAACGAGCTAAAGTTTGCGGTTCTTTTTGCAAATCAAGGCGTAAAATTTTAACCGCAACTTTTCGCTGGAGAATTATATCTTCAGCGAGATAAACATTGGCCATGCCGCCTTCACCCAATGTGTCGATTATGCGGTAACGATCACCTAGCAAATAGCCCTTATTTATCATTTATTGTCACCGCCTTCGTTTAGAATTAGGCAAGCGGTAATATTATCCTCACCACCTAAGCGATTAGCTTCATCAATTAACTTTTGACAGCGACTTTTCAAAGATAAATCTTTCGTGGCAAGAATTTGCTGAATCTGTGGGTCACTTAATGAATTTGTTAATCCATCGGTACAAAGCAAAATAATATCGTTATCATTTAAAGTGACCTGCTTAAACTCTGGATCAATTGTACTGGAAACTCCAAGTGACTGCGTAATAATATTTTTTTGAGGATGATTTCTGGCCTGTTGCTTCGTAATTTGTCCTAGTTTTACTAATTCATTAACAAGAGAATGATCTTCAACTAACTGAATAAATTTTCCTTCAGAATAACCATACGCCCTTGAATCCCCCAGATGGGCAATTAAAGCTTCGTTGTTAAAAATGGCAGCTAAAACAATAGTTGTTCCCATGCCATTTAGGTCAGGAAAACGATCTGCAGTTCTGAGTATAGTTTCATTTTCATTACTGAGCTGGACGTTTAACCACTGGCGTGCACTGTCAGAATCATAAAAATCCGTACTGCCAAAATTATGACCTAAATGACTCACAGCCATAGTTGACGCTACATCGCCACCTTGGTGTCCACCCATACCGTCGCAAACAATGGCCAACAAAGCGTTCTTTTTATTTTTGAAAACCTGGACAGAATCCTGATTGCTTTTGCGTATTCGTCCAATACTAGATGCAAATGCTGTTCTAATCAAAACTTTAACCTCGCATTTTAAACTTAGCAATAAAAAAACCGTCACTGCCATAACTATCAGGTAAAATTTTCAGCATCCCTTTTGTTGCTTTAAGCTTACCCGCAGTGAAAGGTTGTAATTCAAACTGAGTATGACTTTTTAAAAAAGCCTTAACAACGTCTTCATCTTCTTCTTGAGTAATAGTACAAGTAGAATAAACAAATTCGCCATCCCGCTTTAACAATGTACTCACATGATCTAAAATATCCAATTGTACTTTTTGTAATTTGGTTAGATCGACTAATGTTTTAGTATAACGAATTTCTGGCTTTCTCCTAATAAGACCTAAACCAGAACATGGAGCATCCACCAAGATTTTGTCAAACTGCTCTTTTTTAAATGTTTGATCAGCTTTTCTGGCATCCATCGTTTTAACGTTTATTCTTGACTCCACATTCATTCTTTTACCATTTTGCATAACCAAACGCAATTTGTTTTTGTGAATATCAAGAGCAGTCACATGACCTTGTTTTAGCTTTTCAGCAATTTGAATAGTTTTTCCACCTGGTGCACTACAGGCATCAAGAACTTCTTCATTGCCAGAGAAAGTGAAAGCACTTACTGCCAAACTAGCAGCTTCGTCCTGAATTGTCAATTTCCCTTCTTTAAATAAAGAAGTTTTAAAAACTCCACCATGTGTTAAAACCAATTCATCTTCAGCAATTTGAGATTTGACAGGAGAAAATCCTAATTTAGTTAATTCCTCAATAACCAAATTGGAATCAGCCAGGCCGGAAATTCTAACAGTATTTTTAGCCGGTTTATTAATGCTGGACAAAATTGAGGCCGTTCTATTTTCGCCCCAACTATTAATAAGATACTGAACAAGCCACTGGGGTGTGCTTTCTTTAACACTTAAAAAATGTACCTTGTCTTTAGCATCGGGCAAAATCTTGCCTCTTCTCAAGAAAGACCGCAAAATACCATTAACAATCTTAAATCCAGCAGAATGCTTTCTACCAAATTCCTTAGCCAAAATATTAGCTTCATTTAGGACGGCTCGATCTGGTATGCTGTTCATAAATAATATCTGGTAGGCAGACATCAACAACAATGGCAACAGGTAATCTTCTTTAAGTTCAGTCTTTAGTAAATCGTGAAACTGATACTCCAAATATATCTTTTCCTGAATAGTGCCATACACGATTCTTGTTGCCAAATTTTGATCAGCCTGAGACAGCTTCGTTTTCTGCAAACTATTGCTAAAACTAATATTTGAATAAGAGCCATCACGAAATACTCGAATCAAGGT
>CAMLRO010000018.1 GCA_946482425.1 uncultured Lactobacillus sp. | reverse complement strand
ATGCTAATACGGGCAAAGGGTTCTAATCATCATTGATCTAACAATCATCTAAAACCGTATGCAATGTTACATTGGCGATACTCATGTTCTAATCATCATTGATCTAACAATCATCTAAAACGAGTTGATGCTGTGACTTTGTCAGGATATGGTTCTAATCATCATTGATCTAACAATCATCTAAAACAAACAGAGATATTGAAGAACGGTTCAAAATGTTCTAATCATCATTGATCTAACAATCATCTAAAACGTATTCCAGTTAATGAGTATCAAGTTATAAGTTCTAATCATCATTGATCTAACAATCATCTAAAACTGAATATTTAAATTTATGCAAGACCAATAAGTTCTAATCATCATTGATCTAACAATCATCTAAAACTTAAGTCTTTTTCAAAAGCACCTCCACCGAGTTCTAATCATCATTGATCTAACAATCATCTAAAACAGAGCAGAAACATCATTACGAGAATCAGAAGTTCTAATCATCATTGATCTAACAATCATCTAAAACTTGTCGTATCTCTACCTATTATATAGGGTAGTTCTAATCATCATTGATCTAACAATCATCTAAAACACAAAGCAACCTTTGCAATTAAGAAAGGTCGTTCTAATCATCATTGATCTAACAATCATCTAAAACTTAATATCTTTTTGTTTAGTTATCCCAACAGTTCTAATCATCATTGATCTAACAATCATCTAAAACCTCTAGGAGGGCGAACAATGATCGAAAAGCGTTCTAATCATCATTGATCTAACAATCATCTAAAACAGCATTTCCAACTGCAATAAGTATCATATCGTTCTAATCATCATTGATCTAACAATCATCTAAAACAGAATGCGTGTAGGTTATCGGCAGGACCATGTTCTAATCATCATTGATCTAACAATCATCTAAAACGTGTTCTCCATTGCGGATAGGAATATTCGCGTTCTAATCATCATTGATCTAACAATCATCTAAAACAATCAATATCAGTTATTAATCTTTGAAAGTGTTCTAATCATCATTGATCTAACAATCATCTAAAACGGTAAATCGTTAGTTAGTTCGTTATAGCCTGTTCTAATCATCATTGATCTAACAATCATCTAAAACATTGTAACTTTGAAAAAGTACGCTACCAGTGTTCTAATCATCATTGATCTAACAATCATCTAAAACTACATATATTATCTCACAATGTAGACACATGTTCTAATCATCATTGATCTAACAATCATCTAAAACCTATTTTTGTTTGGCGCCTACATTCAGCAGTTCTAATCATCATTGATCTAACAATCATCTAAAACTATTGATAATTCACATTCTGGCGAATAAAAGTTCTAATCATCATTGATCTAACAATCATCTAAAACAAAGATCGCGCGAATTTTTGAAGGTAAATGGTTCTAATCATCATTGATCTAACAATCATCTAAAACTGCTTACTTCATTAACGAGTCGGTTATTATGTTCTAATCATCATTGATCTAACAATCATCTAAAACGCGTATAACTGGCTTGAGTACGTTTATAAAGTTCTAATCATCATTGATCTAACAATCATCTAAAACTCTTGATGTCGTAATTTATCAAATATTTTTGTTCTAATCATCATTGATCTAACAATCATCTAAAACCGATGTTTTATAATCTGATTTTAATTTTTGCTAGTACCAATCGATTAGATCCTTATCAATATAGTAAAAAGGTATGTCTTTAGATATTGCCAAATTTTCTCTTGTTGTGAATTCAATTACAACCAAAATTAAATTCATTTCTGTGACAAGACTAGCTAACTCTTGCCACTCCTGCTCTTCTAAGTAATGAGCTACATTACAAATAACAGGAACTGATTTTAAATTACACGTTTGGTGAATTTTTAAAACTGTTTCTATTATACCATATGGACTGAGCAACATTGATTTATCTAAATGAATTTCTGTAAATTTAAGTAATTTTTTTAAGTCTTCATCAAAATTAATTGCTAAAGGTAAGTCTTCAAGTAAAAGTGAATCTTGCAAGGTTGACTCTAAATTATAGAAAGACTTAATCACTTTATTACGATTTTCTTCGTCTAAACTTTTTAGATAACTACTTACAATGTGAGGCATATACTTTTTAGTAATATCCCCACTAAGCATTGGATCACCAATAAAATCAAAAGTTTTACTTACATCAAGGGGACTATAATCATCCTCTGAACAAATTAACAGCTTGTTTTTTCCTTGAAAGCCTTGAATTATATCACGGTAAGCTATTGAACTTTGTAAACCAATTACTTTTATTCCAGGATCCTTAAATACCCATTTTTTATGAGTCGCATAAGTTAAAATCATAAAATTACCGTCCTATCTGATGTATTACGCACATCATCAATTGGCTTACCGACTAAAAAATGCATGTCATTATATTGTTTTTCAGTAACCATTAATGACTGTACTAATCCTCCTCGAGGCAAGAATTTTCTAATACGATTTTCCAAAAACTTAGCCGTTTGTCTAGTAACACAGACTCGCACATATACTGAAAATTGGACCATCAGAAAACCTTCATTAATCAACTTTTTATGAAATTGGCGATATTCTTTTCGTTCTTCAGCTGTTTCTGTTGGTAAATCAAACATTATCATTAAGCGCATTATTCGGTACCTCATTAGTCAAACTCATCTCCATTTCTGGCAATTCCTTACTATCCCCACTTAGAAATTTTAAACATTCTCGTACATAAACTGTAATAGCATTTGTCAAAAGCGTCTTTTTACCATTAAACTTTATTTCTAAACTTAAAAGTTCAACTAGCCCATACTTAATATCTGGTGTTAGTTCCTTAATCTTTTCGTGGGCCTTAACCCAATAATCTACAAATGGTCGAAATGGTTCCATTAAGTCCGAGGCCAAATTAAATGGGTTTTCCTGTGAACAGTGGTGAATGCCAAAATATGTCAGATAGCCATTCATTGCAATTTCTCTATTAAAACTTGAAAGCAAAATAGCATAACCATAATCTAGTGCTGCATTAATGGCACTGGTGTCACGTCTGACAAAGTTCTTATCGAATAAAAGCATAAAATATTTACGGGCTGCAATTGCCTCTCGGTTGCTTTCATCATTAATTTCTAACTGGTCCAGTTCATTCTGAACCTCGTCCTTATTCAAATGATAATTAGCTAAAACCGCAATCTGATTTTTGATCTTTTGACTAACTATCTTTGTCCACAACACCTCTTTTAAATGTTCATCCCAATTAAATTGTTGCGTTAATTTAGCCATATTCCTTGTTCCCGGATAATAAACAGCTGTTTCAACAATAGGATTACCTTTTTCATCAACAAATATAACTTTAGTTTGATTTTGCGCCAATTTACTAATGAGTGCGCTGGTAATCACTGCCTGTGTGGTTGAAACGAGCAATAAATTAACATCCTCAATTGGTATTTGGTTTATGCCATCACGAGTTTGTACAATCATCATTTGCATTGAATAAGTTAATTTAGCATGCTGCGTGATGATTACTGATCTCCATCCCATATTTCCTCCTTGTATTTTTGAAAATAAATGTTATACTATAGTTGTTGGTTAGCTACCAACGATCTAATCATTATTGATCTAACAACCAGATTTAAAATCAAACAATGTATCTTTGAGATACTAAGTTTCAACGCGGTTATTACCGTCCTGCCTCAGCTCTATAGCGGAGGTTTTTTTATGCATAAAAATAGGGAATCGGATTATTGCGCTTCCCTATTTTAGTTTATAAATCAGCTATCTTAACCCGTTTTTCAAAAAGTCCAGTTGGTGACTGGAAGATTAATACTGCATTAGATGACAAAGTTATACCAGATGATGACTGCATTTTGCCAAATGGGGTTTTAATTCCCAAGTTCTTCAAATCTGGATTAACCATATTATCATGTAACCCGTCTAATACTTTACTTAAAACAATTTTTTTATCCTTAACAGTCAAATCAATAAATTTAGCTTTACCATTATGAAGGCCTGCTCTAAACTTATTGGCATCAAACAAGGGCAAATATTGATCGACTTTTTGTAATATTTCATCATAAGCATTTATAAGAAGTTGATTTTCATCTTTATAATCCTCTTTTTCTAGATTATCTGTCACTACTTTCATAGTTTCATGAGAAAGTGTTAATTGCTTAGCATTGGCAAAATAACGCGCAGAATATAACATAAATTTTTTGTCACCGTCTAAAACTAGTTGCTTAAAGTGAACATGGTCTTTTACTACTCTAAAACTTTTAACGCCTCGCTTAGGTTTACCATTTTTATCAAACATGATCTGAGGCTCAAGCACTTTGCGTAGTTCTTCCCTATAATTCCCTTGTTTTTTAGCCTGATTTAAGCTTGCAAGAGCGCGCATCGGAACGCCAATAACTTTATAAGTGGATTCTTTTGCTTTCTCAATCTTGACAATTACCATATATGCATCAGTGTTGCTGCTGTACCCACCATAAATTTTCGGATCAAGTCCGTTACCTTTCGGAATTAGCTTTCTAGTTTTCTTACGATCACGCTCTCCGCGAGGATAAACAGTCATGTTAAACATACTACTATTTTCAGTCGTAGTTTCTCTTGAGACTAGCATGTATTTATAATTATATGCTTTACGTAATTTGTCAAAAATGTCTGGGTGCTTGTAAAAGACTATCCGATGGCTAACATTTTCCCTAATTTCTTCTAGGGCTTTACCCTCAGAATTATCTTTTTGCAGTAAAGGCCACAAGAAATTTTGTAACTTTAGATTTTTAAGAATATCTTTTTCCAAATTTTTGTCTTGACTAAATTTTTTAAACTGCCCATATACAAAATATGGCCGAAGGTTAGGATACACTTGATATAGAAAATTCCCACAAACTATAGTTAAATAGGCATCAATTGCATGATGATAATCATTAACTTCACGGCTCTTGTATAAATCTAAACGCTGACGCAGAGCGGAGTTGTCACCAGCTTTAACTGTAATGATTTCTGCATTTGGATATTTATTTTGTAAAATAACTGATACTAACTTAATAATTTGACTAGTTTCTACCAGCTGTCTGTTAATAAAATGTTTTTTCTGCTTATCAATATCTTTCCCAGGATTAAATAGCAAATTATTTAATTTTTGTTCATTAATTAGTCTATCTGCATACCACATTTTCCACATTTCTGGAATAAGCATTTTTGAACCAGCTGCAACATCAGTCCCAAACACTTTAAGAGCATACCGATTACCCTTTTTTTGATTTAATTGAGTTCTAGTTAGTACACGATTATTAAATGAATCATCTTTAATCATTGTCTTTGGCAATATATGATCTATTTGATAATTTTTAGGAATATCATCTATATCTATTTTTTCGCCTGAATATGCATCTCTACCTGCCTGCATGAAATATAGGAAATATTCATCTTTAAGTAACTTACGGTTAACTGTATATTCTTCTAATTTGTCAGTTAGATTCTGGTCTACCAATTCGCTAGCAGTTTCTTCATAAGTTTTAAGCAGCTTAGTACCTCGTATATGTGATAGCTGTAAATTCCTTTGTGGTTCTCGTGTAAATTCAATCGCAAATTGTGCAGGTTTCTTGCCACCTGCTGCTTTTACAACATCAGCTACTACTTTGACGACCTGCCTTATAGCTTTTTTGTTAGCTGGAGAAGTATAGGCGTCAGCCAAAATCTCTTCAATACCATTTTCCTGAGTAACATCCTGGTTTTCTTTAGCAATTGCATCTTTAAAATCTGGTTCTGTCACAATTTGCATAAAATTCTTTTGACTAGTCCATAGTTTATCCATAATGTTATGGCCTTTTGTGTCATGCAATTCTATTAGCAATTTGCGCGATAATCTTCCCCAGCCTTGCAAGCGCCAAGTTGAAATAGCTTTAAACTGTTCAGGTGTTAACCATTTAAATTCAGCATGTAACTTATCTTGAAAAATCTTTTTATCTTCAAAAATAGATGAATACTCAATTATTTTTTCAAAGTCTTTTTGATATTGTGGATCTGCTAATTCCTTATCAAACACATGTAAGCTTTTGAGGTGATAATAACTCGCAAGACTTGAATTAAATTTAGTTGGATCCGCCAGCCCCTTAATTTCTACAGTTGGCAAATGCCAATTATTTTTTAAATAATTGATTAATTGATCACTTTTAACGTTTTTATTCTCTTTGAAAAGATCGTTAAAAATTCGTTGCTTGAGGCCTATACTGATTTTCCTATCATTAACCTTAATATTATTAAGCTCATTTAAAACTTCAAATCTTTGATAAAGCAAACTATTAGCAGGCAAAACATCTTCACCTAAAAGATAAGTATCCTTAATAGTCATGCGCTTAATAAACTTGTTGGCAGATTCTTGCCGGTCTACTTTTTGCTCAAAATTCCAAGGCGTAATCTGACCATCTTCTTTTCTGACCATCCAAGCAAAACTCTTACCGGAAGTTTTTTCCTGTTCATCGGCTGTAATCATCGGACCTACATAATAAGGTACTCTAAATCTAACCAGTTCATCTAACTTGTAAGGTGCTTGTTTACGGTGATCTTCTACTGGGTTTTCTGTAGCTAAGAATGGATAATATTTGCTTTGATTAGCAATAATCTTATCCAGTTCGATTTGATGCAGCTGAAACGGAATTACACCATTACTGTTTGTTCGCTGCTTAGGCATGAAGTTATCCGTTGCTATTTCTTGCGCAATTTTGCGAGCCAGCTCAGAATCATTCAGATTATTTTTAATAGTTTTATAAAAATCTTCTTTAGTTAAAGTTCCATCCTGCTTAAATTCTGTTTTAGCTTCCAGCAAATGGCCATGTCTGTTATTAACGTATAAATCATAGGCTAAAAGCAATTTTTTAGCTATACTGCGATCCTGCAAAGTGTCGACATAAGCTTTTAACAACCTATAATCTTGATGATGTTTGTCATACTTGGCCACCATTGACTGTGATAAACTCTTGTTTTCATCTACTATTGTGCTCAATGTAATTGCACTAAACAGCTTTTTAATTTCGGCAATAATAGTCTGATCAGTTTCATCAAGATCTGGCAGCAACGCATCAAGCTTATCATCTGCATCTCCATCAGTCAGCTTGAATTCCCATTGCGCCTTGTCACTTTTATCGATTTCTTTGCCTAAGATAGATTCAAATTGAGTTTTGTAGCCCATGATGGCGTTAGCAATCTGCTTGGCTACATTTTTTTCTTCCTTAGCAGTTGAATCAGTTAATAACTTGGCAATTTTTTTGACCTTGTCCATCTTATAAACGGTCTTTTCTGCATCTTTACCACGTATAACAGCCTCAATCTCGGCAGCGTTTGCGACATTTAATTCAA
Organism: uncultured Lactobacillus sp.; assembly: GCA_946482425.1. Next base: position 13,861 of record CAMLRO010000018.1, on the reverse strand, counting down.
TGGGATCTTGATCTTCAACTATCTTTTCCGCAAAAGCATTGTTAATATTTGTTAAAATGGGTGCTACTTCAATTTTGGAAGCTTCAAAATCTTTAACAGAAGTATCTTGTAAAAAATTACCACGATACTTAACAATGTGGTGTATTGCCAAAAATATTTCACGTAAATCAAACTGACGGTCTTGCGTCATCAGTGCGTCACGCAAATGATAGATCGTAGGATATTTTTGATAAAATGCCTGATCTTCCTTAGCTGTTGGAAACACAATTGCATGATACTTTTTGCGATCTTTATCCAGCGGTGAAACCCATGATTGATGCAGGCGCACAAAAAATCCCGGATCTACCTTAGCCATCGGTTCCGCAAATATTTCTTCCAGCAATCTTAAGCGCCACTTTCTGCGCTTGAGCCGTCTTCTAGTAGTTCTAAATCCCCGTCGGTCAGCAGCAGTATGTCCTTCTTCAAATAAATGTGAGCCAATTGCTGTTTTTCCTCTGAGCTTTAATAAATTATTTTTCTTATCAGTCACGGCCCAGCCGCAAGAGTTGGTCCCGATATCGAGACCTAAAATATAATCTTCATTAATCTTGCTCATGATTTTTCCCCTTCTAAGTATTCATTACTATAAGAATACCCCATATAACAGTAGAATTCACTATCTTTTTCATATAATAAAAAAATGATGATCTTTGTGACCATCATTTTTACTAAATAAACTAGAACTATTTATTTGCTTTTTCTTTAATTGTTTCTGCAGATGCTTGTAATTTCTTTTCTTCTTCATCTGTTAGTGTCAATTCAACGGTTTGGACAATACCATCACGACCAACAATAGCTGGGTAAGATAAGTAAGTACCATATTTTTCCTGGTAATTTGAAACTGGCATTTCAGTATGAGCATCGCTTTCAATAGTTTCTACCAAACGAGTCACAGCAGCTGAAATACCATAGTTAGTATATTGCTTACCCTTATAAACTGTTTGACCACCAAACTTAATTTCATCGTTTAAGTCTTCAAGCTTAAGGTGTTTTGCTTCAGCTACTTCAGTAATTGGTTTTTCCAAAACTTTAACAGTTGACCAAGCAGTAAATTGTGAATTACCGTGTTCACCCAAGTTAAAACCTTCAACTGAACGAGGATCTACATTCATCCGTTCACCAACAGCACGCTTCATACGGGCTGTGTCTAATAGAGTACCGGTACCAATGACGTGCTTGCGCGGTAAACCTGTTAGCTCTTGATACATATTAGTAATTGCATCAACTGGATTGGTAATGGCAACCAAAATACCATTGAAACCGCTCTTCTTGATTGAATCCGCAATGTCTCCAATTCGCTCACGGTTATAATTCAATTCTGCAAAACGCTCGCCGCCTGCTTCCAACTCAATATTTCCAAAAGCACTAATGACAATGTCTGCATCCTTGAGGGCGGAATAATCATTGATCGTAATAGTAGTGTGATGCTTCAAATTTGCCATCGCGTCTTGAAAATCAAGCTGATCTGCTCTAACCTTTGCTTCATTAACATCAATCATAACGAGGTCATCTACTAAACCTGTTAATATTAACTGCTGCGCTACCGTACTGCCAACGTGACCGTCACCGATAACTCCTATTTTATTACTCATAATTTTCCCTCCTACTTGTTTTTCAAAATTATGTAATATCTATTATATACAAAATAATGATAAAAATAAAATTATTTTTAAAAAAATATTAGGCTTTTTACTGGTATTGCTAAATATAAATTAAAACTCACCTATTTTTAAATTTTTGCCTCTAAGAGAGCGTATACTAAAGAGAGGAGGTACATTATGAGACAAATTAAAATTGGCAACACTAACTTTACCGGGTCAGCTATTGCACTCGGGATTATGCGTATGAATAAACTGACGGTTGATGAAGCTGTTAAAGCATTGGAAACTGCACACGAAGCAGGAATTAATTATATTGATTCAGCTGATATTTACGGTCACGGCAAATCTGAGGAAATTTTCGGAGCTGCTTTTCAAAAGTCATCATTAACTCGCGACGATTTTTACATTCAATCAAAGACTGGAATTTATGAAAATCCTAAGTTAGATTACAAGACTACTAGGTATGATTTTTCTAAGAAATATCTGATTAATGCCGTAGATGGCATTCTTTCTCGCATGAGAATTGATTACTTAGACAGTTTGCTCCTGCACAGACCGGACGCTCTGATGGATCCTGCAGAAATTGCTGCTGCCTTTGATGAATTACAAAGAGACGGTAAAGTGCGTCACTTTGGAGTTTCCAACTTTAACCCGATGCAAGTTGATTTACTGCAGAGTGGCGTTAGTCAAAGACTGTTGATTAATCAACTGCAATTAAGCGTCATGCACACTGGTCCAATTGATTTCAATATTCACACTAATATGACGGATGAGCGCAGTATTGATCATGACCGTGGCGTTTTAGATTACTCACGCTTGCACAACATGACCGTTCAGGCATGGTCGCCTTTCCAATACGGTCAAATTGAAGGCAATTTCATTGGTAATCCAAAGTTTCCAGAGGTTAATGATGCCTTGCAAAAAGTAGCTGATCAAAAAGGTGTTTCTAAAAATGCTGTTGCTGCTGCCTGGATTTTAAGGCATCCGGCAAATACACAAGTTATTATCGGTACAATGACACCAGCTCATATCATCGACAGTGCCAAGGGAGCAGATATTTCACTTACTGCTCAGGAATGGTATGATATTTATCTTGCTGCAGGTAATGATTTGCCTTAAAAATTAGCTGATAACACCAAAATCCTAGCGCAATTTTGCGTTAGGATTTTTTTGGTTAAATTTAATCTGTTACTTTGGCTTTTCTGCTATAACTATTAGGTATATTGAGCTTTTTACGATATTTAGCAATCACTCGCCGACTTAAAGTCACATCATGCGCCGCAAAAATTTCTACTAATTGCTGATCACTTAAGGGAGCACGGACATCTTCTTTTTTTATGATCTGTTGCAAGTCGTATTCTATACGCGCTTGAGATAAATCCGTTGTTACTTTACGTGGGAAAAGCATCTTCAAACTGAAAACCTTATTTTGGCACTGAACGTATTTATCTTTAATCGCCCTGCTAATTGTACTTGGTGCCAGACCCAAAGCCTGAGCGGTTTCTTTTAAACCAAGTGGCTTTAATTTCTGCTTTTGCATTGTAGTTAAAAAACCATGTTGAAACTGGCCCACATATTCACCCAATCTCATGATAGTTTTCTGACGCTCCACTATCGCATTTTTCATTTCAAGAAAACGCTGCTTTTGCTCCGAAAAATACTTACTTTCATTAGACTGATCTTTTAATTCACGATATGATTTTTCATCAAAAACCATTTCTGGTATTTGCGCTTGAAAGTTTTCTACCGTTATACGTCCATCTGTTACCTTGTAAATCAAATCGGGTAACAAATATTGAACATTACTGTCGACTACGTAATCGCTGGCTGGAGTCGGGTTCAGTGTTTGGATGCTGGCCAATGCATCATTTAATTCGGATATTGAAAACCTAGAGTTAGACCATTTTTTAGGATCGGCCAGCATTTCCAACTGATTATTAAGTAAAATTTCAAGGGCTACAGGATTAAAGTTGTCTTTTTGTTTTGCCTGAAGCGCCAGACATTCGGCCAGATTCGCAGCCCCGATCCCACACGGATCAAGACTTTGAAGCAGACTTTTTGCCCTTAATAATTTTGCAAGCGTAAACTCAGTTTGTTCCGCAATTTTAGCCAAATCAATTCTTAAGTAGCCATCTTCATCAAGATGGTAAATCAAAGCTTTGACCGCACTTTTTTCCCAACTGTGCCAGTCGCTTAAATCCACTTGCATCAATAAATGATCTATTAAATTCTCTGTTTCAGGCGAACGCAGCCATTCTAAATTCTGCATCTCGCCTTTAGGTTCTTTCAAAGTCACAAAGGGATTACTAGCACTCATTTCCTTCATGGCATTTATTAAGTCATGAGTACTGTAGGAAAGAACGGTTAAATTCTGCTTTAATTTTGGTGACAAAAAAAGCCGTGTCACTAACTGCTCTTTTGGCTTTAATACCATTTTTTGCAATCGTGTCATCGGCTTTTCCTCCTCTTACTTAAGAATGACTGTCTATTTAATTATACTACACCTATCAGTCCTAAAAAGATTGATAATACAAATATGCCTAGCATTACCCAATTAATGTTTACCCTTTTGGTGTTTCTATTTATGACCTTCTTCTAGAATGTTACATTAACCAAAAAACCTGATCAAAATGATCAGGCTTACACAAAAATCTTGAATAATAGTTGCATTCAACGCAAAAGTATTATATTGTCAAAGTGGTCAAACTTTGTAAGAAGGGTACTATTTATTTAGTCACCCTTTTTATTTTGCGCTGTTTTTTTATTATAGAGGGCTTTACCAGCTTTAACATCTTCCCAAGTCCCAATTTTGGTTCCTTCTGAGTAATAACCGTCTAGCACACCTATTTGTTGGAAAACAGTCTGCTTATAAGCAACTTTAGCATTATATTCGGTAATATCAACATCTGCTAAAGATTTATGCAGAGCAGTCAATGGATCCATGTCCTTACCACCGGAGGTAAATAAAGTACCGTGAGAATTTAAAATGAATCCATTTCTTAAAGCTTTAGCACCTAATTTCTTTATTTCAGCGGAAACATATTCTGCCAGTTCTTCAGTACACATTGGATGCCAATTTAAAGTGCGAATTTCTTTTAACTTCTGAGTTGCTTCGGTTACATTTGGCATATTTAAGCCACTAGTACCCCAGAACATACATTGATCGGCATGTGAGTGAAAAACACACTTAATTTCAGGATTGGCATCATATATTGCTTCATGCATATTAATTTCTCTGGTAACTTTACCAGTGCCAGAAATCACTTTGCGTGTATGAGGCTCAATGACAAGGATCTGATCTGCATTCAAGTAACCCATATAAGCTTCTGACATCATCGTTGGTGTCATCACATAAAAGAATTTTCCAGTTTCGTCTTGAACCTTAATGCTGATATTGCCACCAACAATGTTAGTGTCTCTGCGTTCCATTACTTCACGGACAACTTTTGCTAAATCATTCCGTTCATATTCAAATGGAATTCTTCCTGCAGGATATTTCATAAATTATTTTTCCTCCTCATTTTATTTTTAGTGGACATACTTTTTTTGGTAAAAAGGGTATCACTTCCCTTCTTATTAATTAGTAATCCTAAAATAATAACGAAGACATTTATCCAATAAGTTTTAGAAATAATTGCATAACTGAATAAACCAAATGTCAAAAAACTTAAACAAGTCCAAAAGACTTTTTTGTTCATTAATTTATCCATTATTCAGTCCTACTTTAATTTGCTGTATTTCAAGGCTGGAATTGGATCTTTCTTAAATGAACGATACAATAACCAGAAAAGAGCAAGAAGTGCAACTAAGCCGATAATTGCCCAAATATTACCTTTTCCTGCCCATGCCATGACAAATCTTAATTCTGGAGCTTCAATTGAACTCCATGATACTTGTGATCCTGCAGGTACTTTAATAGAAGTGCTGGATTTGGCTAATTTTGTAAAGATATTAGCAAAGTATGAAGCACCGTAGAGAAAAACAGGTTCATAGATTACACCTAAAACAAGCATTCTCAAAAGATTGCCACCAGTGAGAAGCAATCCACCTACACCTATACAGTAATTGATGACACCTGCAATTGGGAGAATAGTATTACCAGGTAAAATGGCTGCATAAACAATTGATACTGGGATCATCAAAACCATAGTTACCCACAATTCAGTACTCTGTCCTAAAATAGGCCAATCTAGTCCGATTGAGAATGTTCTACCTTTAACGTGCTTTTTCATAAAGTCACTCATAGTAGAACCAAATGGAGTTAAGGCATCCATGAAAAATTTTGCCATAACTGGGAAAATAGCCATAACAGCACCTACAGTTACGGAAAGATTGAGTGCGTCACCTATGCTGTAACGACCAGCTAATGCGAGAACTAATCCAATAATTGCTCCCATTGTCACCGGTTCACTAAATACACCAATTTTACGTTTTAATGAAGAAGCATCCCACTCACGATTAAAAATCGGGATATAATCCATTAATTTATTAATAGGAGACATAATAATTGCCGTAAACGCTTCAATGTGGGTTACAGTAACACCCTCATAGCCAAGCATATTGGCAATTTCTTTACTCCACATATCACCTAATTTCAAACAAATTACAACTTGGATAGCACCACAGATGAAACCCCAGATTAAACTGCCAGAAATTTGATAAACCATATAGCCAGTTAGGGCGATACCCCATACATTCCACATATCTGCATTCATTGTATCTGTCATTTTAGCCAATAGCATGACCAGATTAACTACAATTTCTACTGCAAAAAACAGAAAAGCTAATGTCCAACTCCAGGTAATAGCTGCAGCGCCAGTCCAGCCAAAGTCAACTGCTGGCAGATTAATACCAGTATATTTAGCCAATGCTTTAGCCGCTGGACTAACAGTTTCAGTCAACTGATTTATGGCCATTGACATTCCAATAAATCCGGTACCTAAATAAAGACCTGAAAGTATTGCTTTAGATGGCTTCATCCCAAAGATTAATCCCAAAATTATAATTAAAATTGGAATCAAAACCTGAGCACCAACTCCCAAAATTCCTTGAACTATACCGTTCCAATCCATTTAACTCACCTCTATTTATGGATTATTCTGCCTGTTTGACAATATCCGCCACTTTTTGATTGGCTTCTTCCTGCCCCATTCCAGTTAACCAGGGCAAGCCCACCATTCCTACAACATTATTAGCATCAAGCACTTCCTGCAGTTCAGCATCAGCTTGTGCTATACCAACATAAACAATGACACTACTGTCATTTTCAATTGTTGTTTTGGCCTCACCAATCGGCTCAGGTGTTGCCTTTGCCAATTGATCTAAACCATTTTCTGCTAAATAATCATTAATTTTATTCGCTACTTGGGGACTGGTGGCAACACCCGTTCCACAACAAACCAAAATTGTTTTCATTTTATTACCTCTTTAAACTTATTTTTGACAATTTGAAGCATATCTATAGTGTTTTCTGTTTCCATGTAATGTTTAACAAAATCCTTATCTTGGAATGCAGATATTATTTGAGCTAACAGTTCAGGTTGTTTTGACCCGTTTTTAAGGCCTAAGAATAAGAAATCTTTAGCTTCCATGTCTGCATCATCTCCCATTTGTTTAAGTTTTAATGGTTTAATGGTACGACCAATATAAATAAATGGGTTTTCAACATATTGGGGATCAACATGTGGTAAGGCTAATGAAATCTGTGGAAATTTAAGTCCAGTTGGATATGAAAGCTCCCTCTTTTCCAAATTTGATATATATCCAATTCTGGCGAAATCAAGTTTAATTGCACGAGAACCAACTAAATCAAAAAGTTGTTCTTCTGTTTCAACTGAAATATTTAAATCAATTAATTTTTGATAAAACACTACAAGACCTCCTTTCACTTTGAATACGTTTTCAATATAATACTAAGTTTGAACAATGTCAACCTTAATTTAACAAAGATTAACAAACTTGAACTTTATATGTTATAAAATGTTTGATATACTACTAAAGTCATGATAAAATCGGTAAAAAGAAGTGATTATTTGAGTTTACAAGAAAAAAGGTTAACAGAGATAAACATTCTGTTACGTAAAACTGGTTTTATGACGACAGTAGACATTGCTAAAAATTTAAATGTTTCTTCTATGACTGTAAGACGTGACCTAAAGCGTCTAGAAGAGCAAGGAAAAATTACGAGAATTTATGGCGGCGCTCAGAGTAACTATCAAACCGAGTCAACAACAAATGAAAAATTACAAAAAAATATTTCCGAAAAAAAAGAGATTGCCAAATTATTAGCAAAGCAAATAACTAATAATTCAACAATTTTTTTAGGGGCTGGTACAACTTTATTGATGTCTGTTCCTTTATTACTTTCGAAAAATCTTACTTTTGTAACCAATAGTTTACCTGCATTTAACGAAATTAATAAAAGTAAATGTCGCTTATTTTTGACAGGTGGAGAACTGCATAGGAACACTGAAGAATTTTTAGGTGAAAAAGCTGAAAATATCTTTGAGGGCCTGAATTTTGACTATGCATTGTGTTCAACTAACGGAATCAGTGAGAATAGTGTAACTACTAGTACAATACCTGAAGGAAATATTCAAAACATAGCAATTGCTCATGCAAAAAAGTCTTTCATAGTGGCGGATCATACCAAACTGAATCATTCTGATATCATCACGTTTCGTGATCTCGATAAATTTGATCTTCTGGTGACGGATCCAAGAGTTTCTCCTGATGATGTTAAAAAATACTCAAAATATATCAAAATCATTCATTAACTTATAGATTAGGAATAAAAATGGAAATTACAGTTACAGTCAATCCTTCAGTAGATCGTTTATACGAGTTAAAGAAACTCAAAGTAGGACAGTTAAATAGAGTTCAGTTGATCAAAAAAATGGTTGGCGGCAAAGGCATAAATGCTGCCAGAGTCTCTGCCAACCTTGGAGCCAAAACAGTAGCTACAGGATTTTTGGCTGGTTCAAATGGCAAATATATTTTAGAACAAGCTAAAAATGACCAGTATAAATGTAACTTTATTGAAACTAACGGTAATACAAGAAATTGTTACACTATAATTCAAAATAACGGGGAAAAAACAGAAATAAATGAATATGGAGACCATATTCCACTACAATATTTCAACCAGTTGCTAGAAACTATAGAACAATTAATTACTAAAAATAAAGTTGCGGCAATTTCTCTAAATGGTAGTCTCCCTCCTAGTGAGATTCATAATTTTTATCCCCAAATAATCGCCAAAATTCGTGATCTTAACCCAGACGTTAAAATTGTGCTGGATACTTCTGGCAATTCTCTAGCTGAAGTTTTAAACAGCGACAACTTACCAGATTTCATAAAGCCCAACGAAACTGAAGTTGCAGAATTATTAGCTTTTCCTGTTACTAAAGACTACAGCATACTTAAAAAAGAGATATTAACAAGCAAACTGATAAAAATCCCAAATATAATTGTTTCTTTAGGAGAAAAGGGAGCACTTTTTAAGCATGAACACGATTTTTATAGTATTAAATTAAAACCAGTAAAAGTAGTTAACACAGAAGGGTCAGGAGATTCACTTGTTGGTGGCCTTTTATATGCCTTAGGCAAAAACTATGATTTTGAAGAAGCCATTAAGTGGGCAATTGCATCTGGAACTGCTAACGCAATGGAAACCAAAACTGGTTTTGTTCAGCTCAGCAAAGTTCTCGAAGTTATCAAGACTATTAAAATTGAACGAATTACTGATTAACACACTTTTTACCTACTTTACCGAATTATCACTAACAATAAAATTAAATTAAGCCTTGACTTTAATTTCTTATTTTTTTATAATTCGGTTATTGAAGTTGGAGGTAAGGATAATGATTGAGTTTAGTCAAAAAGAAAATCAACTAAATAATCGTTATTATCTTAGCTACTATAGATAAGAGTTTGGGTTCATCTAGGTGAATTCAAACTAAACACAAGTTTGAATTTATCTATGATGGCTAAGACTCTTTTAGTTTGGTTAGCCACATAGCTTTCTAAGTGGCTGACCACATTCAATCGTTTTTGGCAATGAAAATTTTTGTGTACCCGCTTAGAAGTAAGTGGGTATTTTTTATGGAGGCAGAAAAATGCATTTTAAGAAATTGATCACAGGAATTAGTATTGTCGGATTAATGGCATTGGGAGGCTGCAGCAGCAAAAAAGCTGGCAAGGCGCCTGAGGTTAAACATGTTGGTGTCTTACAAGTAGTGCAGCACCCTTCTTTAGATAAGGCATACAAAGGTTTTAAAAAGGGACTAAAAGAAAGTGGTTTTGTTGAAGGTAAAAATCTTAAAATTGACTACCAGAATGCGCAAAACAATCAAGACAATCTGAAAAGTATGAGTGAAAAACTGGTTAATGAAAAATCAGATTTGATTTTGGGCATTGCCACTCCGGCTGCACAGAGCGTTGCTAATGCGACCCAAAAAATACCAACTGTTGTTACTGCTGTAACTGACTTGAAAGCAGCTAAGTTAGTTGATTCAGATGCTAAGCCTGGCAGAAACATTACGGGAACAACAGACATGGTTTCAATTAAAAGACAAATTAAATTATTGCTATCAATCGTACCCAAGGCAAAAACTGTAGGCATTATGTACAATGTCGGTGAATCAAACTCGAAAATACAGGCCGATTTAGCTACAGCGGCACTGAAAAAAGCAGGAGTAAAAGTTTTGATTAAAACTGCAAATACAACTAACGATGTCCAGCAAGTAACTGAAACGCTTGCGTCTAAAGTTGACGGTATTTTCGTTCCTACCGATAATACTTTCGATTCAGCTGCTTCTGTAGTTGGAAAAGTAGTCAAAGAAAAGAAAGTTCCCCTGGTAGCAAGTTCCGTTGATCAAGTTAGAACAGGTGGTTTGGCCTCAATCGGAATTGATTACGAACTATTAGGAGAACAAACTGGCAAAATGGCTGCAAAAATCTTATCTGGAAAAGCTAAGCCAGCTAACATGCCGGTTGAAAGAGCACATGATATGAAATTAGTTGTTAATAAGAGCATGGCAAAAGCACTGGGAATTGATCCTAAATCAATCAAAGCACCTAAATAATTTTAAGTTGGTATAAAAAGGCCACTGAACAGTGAAATAAATAGCAAAAGCGAAAAGCTTTTCTGCTTATTTCAAACAGGTGACCTTTTTATTTAGCTTTTGCTTTAAGTGGTCATAAATATTATTATTTTTACAAGCTAAATTTATTATTTCTTGACTTTTTCTTCTTTGTTTTTTATAATCTTCTCATTAAGGTTGGAGGTAAAGTTTTATGAAATGTAATCTAATACGAGTCTCACAACTGAATAACCGTTATTACTTTAGCTATTTTAGATAAGGTTTGGGTTCATCTAGATGAATTCAAACCAGACTCAAGTTTTGAATTTATCTATGATGGCTAAAGTCCTTTAATTGCGGTTAGCCACATAGCTTTCTAAGTGGCTAATCACAAATGATTATTACTAATAATTCTTGTATATCCACTTAGAAATAAGTGGATATTTTTTACGGTCAGCAGGATTACGGAGGAACGAAAATGCGAATCAAGAAAATTATTATGGGAATGGCTTTAACTAGTCTGTTGCTGCTTAGTGGCTGCAACAACAAGAAATCTGGAAGTACAGCAACTGTCAAACATGTGGGTATATTGCAAGTGGTGCAGCATCCCTCATTAGATGAGGCTAACAAAGGTTTCAAAGAAGGCTTAAAAGAAAATGGCTACGTTGAAGGCAAGAATCTAAAAATTGATTATCAAAATGCCCAAAATAGCCAAGACAATCTGAAAAGTATGAGTGAAAAACTAGTTAATGAAAAATCAGATTTAATTTTAGGAATTGCTACACCGGCAGCGCAAAGCGTAGCTAATGCAACCCAAGATATTCCTATTGTAGTAACTGCAGTGACTGATCTAAAAGCTGCTAAATTAGTAAATTCAGATGCAAAACCTGGCAGAAATGTCACCGGAACTACTGACATGGTTTCAATTGATAAACAAATAAAATTGTTATTATCAATAGTGCCTAAAGCTAAAACAATTGGCATCATGTACAATGCCGGTGAGGCCAATTCTAAAATTCAAGCGGATCTAGCTGTCAAAGCACTTAAAAAAGCCGGCGTTAAAGTTTTAATTAAGACAGCCAACACTACTAATGATGTCCAGCAAGTCACTGAAACTTTAGCTGGAAAAGTACAAGGAATTTACGTACCAACAGACAACACATTTGCTTCTGCTTCCTCAATTATTGGTAAAGTTGTTAAGGAAAAGAAAATCCCACTGGTAGCCGGTTCAACTGACCAGGTTAAAACTGGAGGCTTGGCTTCTATTGGAATAGATTATGAGGCGCTTGGTAAACAAACCGGTAAAATGGCTGCTAAGATTTTAGACGGTAAAGCTAAACCTAAAGATATGCCTGTTGAAAGGGCAACTGATTTGAAATTGGTGGTTAACAAGAAAATGGCAAAGGCACTTGGAATTGATCCTGCTTCAATTAAAGCACCTAAGTAAATTAAAGAAAGGCAGCGTGAATCAATAGTTATGTTAAATACATTTTGGGAGTTATTACTTTCGTCTACTTCGCAAGGACTACTTTGGTCATTAATGGCAATCGGTGTTTATTTAACTTTTCGGATATTAGATCTAGCCGACATGACAGCTGAAGGCAGCTTTCCATTAGGGGGAGCCGTTGCAACGATGTGCATTATTAAGGGAATTAATCCTATTTTAGCAACTATTGCCGCATTTGTTGGTGGTTTGATTGCTGGCTTAGTTACTGGTATTTTGAACACCAAATTGCGTATTCCTTCCTTACTAGCAGGAATTATTACAATGACTGGCTTGTACTCCATTACTTCCAGAGTAATGCAAAACGCTGCTAATGTTTCATTACTGGGCAAAGATACGGTTTTTACAATTGCGCAAAATTGGGGATTAAGTCGTAACAATGCAGTAATTGCGATGGGATTAATAATTGCACTTTTGGTTATACTATTATTAGTTATTTTTTTCAAAACTGAAATTGGCCTGGCTATGAGAGCTACAGGCGACAATCCTCAAATGAGTGCCGCAAATGGTATCAAAACTCAAGGAATGAAAATTTTAGGCTATATGATTTCTAACGGATGCATTGCCCTGTCAGGTGGACTTTTAGCACAAAATAACGGCTTTGCCGATCTTAACTCTGGTGTTGGTACTCTGGTTATTGGGCTGGCTTCAATTATTATTGCAGAAGTACTTATCAGGAATCTGCCAATTGGCGGTCGTTTACTTACTTTAGTTGTAGGTGCTATCATTTATAGACTGATTTTAGCCCTGGTATTCCAGATGAATGTAGAACCATCTGATGCAAAATTAGCTTCAGCTTTAGTCTTAGTTGTGTGCTTAACTTTGCCGAATTTCCATTTACCACGCAATCTTAAAGGAGGAAAGCAAAATGCCAGAAGTACTAAAGATTAAAAATTTACATCAAACTTTTGAACAAGGAACTGTCAATGAAAACCGTGTTTTACGTGGTATTGACCTTAATTTAGAATCCGGGGATTTTGTGACTATCATTGGTAGTAACGGAGCTGGTAAGTCTACCCTGCTCAATAGTATTGCTGGAACGCTGCCTATTCAAGAGGGTCAGATTATTTTAAAAGGTACAGATATTACAAAAATGCCTGTTACTAAGCGAGCAAAAAATATTAGTCGTGTATTTCAAGATCCTAAAATGGGAACAGCGGTCAGATTAACAGTTGAAGAAAATTTGGCTTTAGCCATGAAACGAGGCCAACGACGCGGTTTTCGTCCTGGCGTTAAAAAACAAGATAGAAAATTTTTCAAAAAGCAGTTAGCACAACTTAATTTAAATTTGGAAAATCGTCTGGAAACTGAAATTGGACTTCTTTCCGGTGGTCAAAGACAAGCCATTACTCTTTTAATGGCGACTTTGCAGAGACCAGACTTGATTTTACTGGATGAACATACTGCGGCTCTTGATCCGCAAACCTCGATAACAGTCATGCAATTAACTGAAAAGTTAATATCTGAACAGTATTTAACAGCTTTTATGGTTACCCACAACATGGAAGATGCTATTCGATACGGTAATCGATTAATTATGTTGCATCAAGGTCGCGTGGCAATCGATTTGGCAGGTGAAGATAAACAAAACTTGACGGTGCCTAAACTGATGGAGCTATTCCAAAAGCATGTTG